>NZ_JBKQWU010000025.1:0-46963 GCF_047275745.1 Amaricoccus sp. W119
TCATGGTCGGTCAGTTCGTACCGGCGACGTGTCATCCAGGGCTCCCTCAGTTTCGAGCCTTGAATCAGCCACACAGCAAAACGCCAACCAGATTTATGGCTTTGCCGCCTAGTCCTGTGCGGCCCGGTCGCGGAGGATGCCGAGGATCATGTTCTCCGCGGGGGCCGGGGCGCTCGCCTCGCGCGGGGCGGAACCCGGGAGCCAGAGTTCGAGATAGCCCTCCTTCGGCACCGGCGTGTGC
The DNA here is from genome assembly GCF_047275745.1 of Amaricoccus sp. W119. Lineage (NCBI taxonomy): Bacteria > Pseudomonadati > Pseudomonadota > Alphaproteobacteria > Rhodobacterales > Paracoccaceae > Amaricoccus > Amaricoccus sp. W119. The sequence continues at coordinate 242 of NZ_JBKQWU010000025.1, forward strand.
CAGGTGAAGTTGCGCGCGACCGATCCGGTGGCGGTTGCGAGGGCCTGGGCCGCCTCGGCGTCGCCGGCGTGGAAATAGCGCACGTTGGGCCGTTCCTGCGCGACAGCGACACGCGCGCGCTGGACGTTCGGGAACCCGGCCGCCGCGATGGCGGCTTCGGTCGCGACCACGTCGCCCGTGGTGCCGCCGCCGGGGACGTTGACGACGACGCGGGTGCGGTCCCAGGTCGTGAGGACCGGCGCGGAGGCGGTGATGGGCGGCACGTCACCCGGACGGGCGAGCGGCCGGAGAGCCAGCGGGTCCGCGGGCGCCGCGGCGGGCTCGGGCGCGGCGTCCGGCGCCGGAGTTGGTGTCGGGGCGGCGGCCACCTCCGGCTCCGGGAGGGCGGGCTCGGGCGAGGGCATGAGGCCGGGATCGGGCTCCGGCATCGCCTGGGCGGCTGTGAGCTCCGTCTCGGCCAGCGGGTCCTCGGCCGACGCGGGGAGCGCGGTGGGCTCTGGCATGGTCTGGGGGAGCGGTGGCGCAGGGACGGCCTCCACCGCGGCGGTCTCGACGGAAGCGTCCGGTCCCGTGGCTTCCGCGGTGATCTCCCGGGGGGCGTCCGGTGCGACGGCGGGCGCCTCGGCAATGGCCGCCGGGGCCGGTTCGGCGGTCTCGGGCGCGGTCGGCGCGAGGAGATAGGCGCCGGCGACGACCGAGAGACTGGCCAGCACGACGCCCGCCGCGACCATGCGGGGGTTTCCGCGGCCAAAGCGCACCGCCCCCGTGATCCGGTCGGTGAGCGTCGCGGGGATCGTCACATCCGAGGCCAGAGCCGCGGCGCGTGCGCCGAGCCGGGACAGGAACGGCGGCAGGGCCGCGAGGCCCGCGAGCCACCGCCGCTCCGGGCCGGGCGCGATCTCGATCCGGGGGCGGCGTTTCCGGGGCGCCGCGCCGCGCCCGGATGCTCCGTAGGGATCGGAGGCGTGATGGCGGTTGTCCGGGCTGTCCGGCTCCTGGCCGCCAGCTCCCTGATAGATCGGTTCGTGATGGCTCGACTCGCGATCACCCGGTTCGCCCCAGGCCGGTTCGTCTTCCTCCGCCTGCGCCTGTGTTTCCCCCGTCTCGCCCGCCGCGCGGTCATCCGCCCGACCAGCCACCCCGTAAACCGCCTGCCCGTTCTCGGCGGCGCCACTTTCCGGCGTGTCGCCATCCGCGGTCACGCGGGCGAAGGGGGGGACGAAGACCGGGGCCTCGATGTCGCAGGCGCCCGGATGGGTCGGGAGGATCGGGGGCGTCGCGCGACCGTGCCGCGGAGCGGTCGTGGTACGTGTCGTCGGCTTGGTGGCCGCCCTGGTCGCCAGCGCGATCGCGCGCCGGGCGCGGGCGTCGCGCAGCCGCTCCTCGAAGGCGGCGGGATCGAGAAGCTCCGCCAATTCGCGCCAGCGCCCGTTGCCGGGCGAAACGCCGCCACGATTGAGTACAGTATGCTCTATCACTGCCTGCCCCCTTGCCTCTCTCGCCGGGTGCCAACAGGCCCCGATCTCTTTCGGCGGGTAATGCGCCGACTGACCGTCAGGCCGCCCGCGTTCATCCGCGGATCAGCCGTCCGGGTACCCCGTGAACCACCGCCTTTTTGCCTGCTCCGCGGGTCGGTTCACGTCATCCTGCTGATGAAACGCTAGGGGGGCGTACTCTAACAAGTCAAGGAAAGGTCTTGAGAACAAACGAGATCGGCAGGTATGTGCCAATCTCGCCACAGGTCGGGTCACGATCTTGATGGGTGACCGGGACGGCGCTCTATCCTTAGCGCCGACGCCTCAGGCGACGAGCGTCGCCTCCGTCGCGGCCCTGGCCTCGTCCTCGCTCACGCCATCGGCGAGTTCGATGAGTCTGAGCCCGCCCTCGACCACGTCGAACACGCCGAGGTTGGTGATGATTCGATCCACCACACCGGTGCCGGTCAGGGGCAGGGTGCATTCCTTGAGGAGCTTGGACTCGCCGTGCTTGGAGGTATGGTCCATCACCACGACGACGCGCTTGACGCCTGCCACGAGATCCATGGCGCCGCCCATGCCCTTCACGAGCTTCTTCGGGATCATCCAGTTCGCGAGATCGCCGTTCTCGGCCACTTCCATCGCGCCCAGGATCGCCATGTCGATCTTGCCGCCCCGGATCATGCCGAAGGAATCGGCCGAGGAGAAATAGGAAGTGCGGTCAAGCTCGGTGATGGTCTGCTTGCCGGCGTTGATCAGGTCGGCGTCGAGTTCCGCCTCGGTCGGGAAGGGCCCCATGCCGAGCATCCCGTTCTCGGACTGCAGCGTCACGTCGATGCCGTCGGGGATGTAGTTCGAAACGAGCGTCGGGATGCCGATCCCGAGGTTCACATACATGCCGTCGCGCAGTTCCTGCGCCGCGCGGGCGGCCATCTGATCGCGGTTCCAGGGCATCACTCTCGTCCTTTTCTCGTTTCGTCCCTCGGCGGGGCACATTCAGGCGGCGATGGGAGCATCCTGCCGGGCCCAGTCGAGGATCGACCGGAGGCAGAGGGCGCCGTAGCGGGCATTCATGTGAGAGACATCCTCGTCCGGATGCCGCTCGTTGTTCAGGCGGCTCGACCCCCTGGTGTAATCGCCGGAGGTCAGGCCGTTCGCCATCAGGGTTTCCGGCGGCTGGCGCAGGAAATCGATCCCGTGGCGCGCATGGGCGGCGGCCATGGCGATGAAGAGACGCTCGACCATGGCGCGCGCGCCATCCGGCCGGGCCACCACGGCGCGCCAGGGTGCCAAGAGCGGATTCGAGCTCGCTTCCGCGCCTTCGGCGGGCAGGGGACGGGGGAAGGCGGCGAGCCGCGGGATGCGGGTGCCGAACCACCGCGCAGAGGGCAGGGTCGCTTCCGCGTAGCTGTCGCAGAACGCCTCGAAGGCGGCGCGCGACATCCGCCGGGGCGCCCCGGCGGCGCGATAGCCATCGACGTCATAGGTGCCGATCACGGTCGCGAATTCGCTCTGGAGCAGCGATCCGCCATAGAGCACCACCGCGTCGAAGCCCGCGAGGGCGATCGAGGAGGCGCCGTTGATCTTCTCGGCGGTCTCGACGATCACGGGCTGTTCCGACCTGATCCTCGGACGCGGCGCGTAGACGAGATCGCCCTTCAGCCGGAAATGCCGCCGCAGCTTGTCGGGGACGGCGAAGAAGGTGAGATCGACGTTCTCCGGCTTCGGCGCCATCTCGTCCCAGGCGCGCTTCAATGCGCCGACATGGGAGTTGCCGACGATGGCGAGCCGGGTCATCGGGCAAAGGCCTCCAGCAGCTCTTCCTCGCAGACCACATCGGCCCGGCGCTCTCCCTGGGCCTCGCTCCGGGGGGCGTCCAACTGGGCCGCTGGCTTCCTGGGGCCGTCCGCGACCTTGACGCCATGGGCGCGCATGAAAAGGCCCATCGCGGCGCGCACCCCCTGGTCGGAGACTGAGCGGCGATCATCCTCGTAATAGGCGCCGCGCGCGTTCTGCGAGGTGATGATCTCGTAGGAGGGGAAGTAGTCGATGTCGTCGTATTTCGCGGTCAGCATGCCGCAGACCGCGCGCAGCACCGATTTGGAATAGCTCGTCGCGACCTCGACATGACCGCCGCTCGCCGTCGCGGCCAGCGGTACCGGCGAGACGGTGACGAGGAAACGCACGCCGGGATTCACCGCGCGGAGCCGATCGCGGAAGTGCTCGAAATCCGCCAGCACTTCGAAGGCGTCGTAGTTCTTGAAGGCATGAACCGCGGGATCGTATTCGCCGGCGATCGTGCCGGGCGCGGTCGGATAGACGGTGCCGGTCTCGCGGTGGACGAAGGCTTCGGTGAGGCCGAAGGTGAAGACGAAGAGATCGGCCTGGCGAAACACCTCGGAGACCGAGGCGAGATGCGCCTGCCGGTGTTCCAGCACCAGTTCCGCGCTCTCGAGCCCATCGGGCTCAACGTTCGGCCGCTGCGCGTCATGGAAACGCTCGCCGCGGCGCCAGACCGGATCGGCGGGGGTGACGCGCCCCTCGGCCTCGTCGAAGAGTTGCGCCAGTTGGCGCGCGGTATAGACATTGCCGTAGCGCGCCGAATAGAGCCGGTAGCCGAAGCGATGCGCCATCGCATCCGAGACCCGGGGCAGGGGTTCCGCGTCGAGCACGTTGAACCTCGCCTCGCGCAAGGTCCGGCCCACATGTTGCGCGAAGCAGCTTCCGGCGGTGACCACGCGCATGTCGCGCGTGACCGGGAAGCGCGGTTGAAAGAGATCGCCGGGATCGAACTGGTCCCGCCCCGCCACCGCGCCACGCCAGTAGGCGCGGCGGGGCAGTTTGGAATAGGGCGAGCGCGCCCGGGGCGGGGTCGTCTCAGTCATGATCAGGCGGCGCGGATCGTCCGCTGCTCGATGCGCTTCTCGAACTCGCCCTGGATAATGCGGTGGACGAAGATGCCGGGCGTGTGGATGCTGTCGGGGTCGAGGCTGCCCACCGGGACGATCTCCTCGACCTCGGCGATGCAGATCCGGCCGCAGGTGGCGGCGTTCGGATTGAAGTTCCGCGCGGTCTTGCGGTACATCAGGTTGCCCTGAGCGTCGCCCTTCCAGGCCTTGACGATCGAGAGGTCGGCGACGATGCCGCGTTCGAGGATATAGGTCTCCCCGTCGAATTCCTTGTGCTCCTTGCCGTCGGCGATGACGGTGCCGACGCCGGTCTTGGTGTAGAAGCCCGGGATGCCGGCGCCGCCGGCGCGCATCCGCTCCGCCAGCGTGCCCTGCGGGTTGAATTCGAGCTCGAGCTCGCCCGAGAGATACTGGCGCATGAATTCCGCGTTCTCGCCGACATAGGACGAGATCATCTTCCTGACCTGCTTGGATTGCAGAAGCACGCCGAGGCCGAAGTCATCGACACCGGCGTTGTTCGAGGCGACGGTCAGATCCTTGACGCCGGAATCACGGATCGCTGCGATCAGGTTCTCCGGGATGCCGCAGAGGCCGAACCCTCCGGCGGCGATCAGCATTCCATCCGAGAGCACCCCTTCGAGCGCCGCCGCGGCGTCTGGATAGACCTTCTTCTTCATCTGGATCCCCTGTTCGTCCCGCCTACGCGTTCCTCCCGACCTTAGTCTTGGAAGGCGCCGCCCCTGTCAAGCACCGGCGGGGTATCGGGCGGAACCCCCGGGTCAGAGCCGGTTGAGCAGCGCCGTCAGCTCCGCGCGGAGGCCCGCGACCTCGGCGGCGGCGGTCGAGCGCGGCTGGGTCTCGTTCGCCGTCTCCCCGCTCAGGAGTGCGCGGCTGTAGGCGAGGCGATTGCCGAGTTGCGTCGCGAGGAGAAGCGCGCGCGAGTCGCCGAGAAGCCCGAGCACCTCCTCGATAGAGCCATGGCGGGGCGGCACCCGATTGAGCAGGATGCGCAGTTCGGTCCGCGCCTTGCGCGAGGCGTCGAGCACGGAGGCGAGCGCCCAGACATCCATCGCCGATGGCTGGCAGGGGGCGATGATCAGGTCGCTGTCGCGGATCACGCTGTCGAGCAGGGTCGAGGCGGCCCCGGGGCAGTCGACCAGCACATAGTCATGGGTCCGGCGCGCGCCCTTGATGTCGGAGGAGGCGCGGTAGTCCTTCGTCTCGACGAGGGTCAGTTCGGGATCGGCGCGGACGCCGGCCCAATGGCTGAGCGATGCCTGCGGATCGAGATCGACCAGCGCAACGGACCGCCCCGCCATCGCCCAGGCGGTCGCGAGATGGGCGAGCGCGGTGGTCTTGCCCGAGCCACCCTTCTGCTGGGCGAACGTCACGACCTTTCCCATATGCTGGGCCTCCCCGCCGGTTTTCCTCTTTATATTGCGTTTTCGTGATCAGGGAAGCGGCAATTCGCTCGCTCCGGTCGCGGCCCGCTCGCGCGGCCGTCGCGCGAATGTCTATGGCGGGCCACGTGCGCCGGCACTAAAGAGGGGCCGCCGCCGACGGGAGATGAATAGCGCATGGCCAGGATCACCTATATCGAATACGACGGGACCCCGCACGAGGTCGAGGTCGCGAACGGGCTGACGGTGATGGAAGGCGCGCGCGACAACGACATTCCCGGTATCGAGGCCGATTGCGGTGGCGCCTGCGCCTGCTCGACCTGCCATGTCTACGTCGATCCGGCCTGGGTCGATCGCCTGCCGCCCAGGGACGAGATGGAAGCGGACATGCTCGATTTCGCCTGGGAGCCCGATCCGGAAACGAGCCGGCTGACCTGTCAGCTGAAGGTAACCGACGCGCTCGACGGGCTCATCGTGCGGATGCCGGAGAAGCAGATCTGAGCACCTGCCCGGAGACGCCGCGGGCCCTGTTCTTGGGATATACTTTCAGGCGTTTCCCGAAGGTGTTTCGCAGCCACTTTTGTAGACATGACGGTTCTCTGAACGGATGATGCATCCAAGAGAGGTGCATGCCGCGCGGCTGCTCCGTCCCCGGCAGAAGGGACGACCGGCGCGCTCGGATTGGCCGGCCTAGAAAGGCATCCCTTGGTCGCAACAAGGAGATCGTCGATGGCGGAAGCCGTTCATCCAGTAGACGAAATACTGCCGACGCCCAAACTCTTCACGCTCGGACTCCAGCATGTGCTGGTCATGTACGCCGGCGCGGTCGCCGTGCCGCTCATCGTGGGGCGCGCGCTGCAGCTGCCGCCGGAGGACGTGGCCTTCCTCATCTCCGCGGACCTCTTCGTCTGCGGGATCGTCTCGATCGCACAGTCCTTCGGCTTCACGCGCTGGTTCGGCATCAAGCTGCCGGTGATGATGGGCGTGACCTTCGCCGCCCTCGGCCCGATGGTGTCGATCGCCAACACCACTCCGGGCTATGAGGGTGCCCGGCTGATCTTCGGCTCCATCATCGGCGCCGGTATCCTCGCAATGCTGCTCGCGCCGCTCATGGGCCGGATGCTGCGCTTCTTCCCGCCTGTCGTGACCGGAACGATCATCCTCGTGATCGGCATCTCGCTCATGCGCGTCGGCATCAACTGGATCTTCGGCAACCCGGTCGGGCCGACCGCGCCGAAACTGATCGATCCGGCCTATACCGAATGGCTCAGGGCCGCGACCGACGCGGCGGCGACCGGCGCCTTGCCCGCCCCTCCGGCCGGTTTCGTGCCCGCGGCGACGATGAACAACGTGGCCTACGCGCCGCCCGTCAACATCCTGATCTCGGCCATCGTGCTCGCCGTCATCGTGCTGATCGCGCGCTACGCCAAGGGCTTCCTCGCGAATGTCGCCGTGCTCTGCGGCATCGTCGTCGGCGCCGTGCTCGCGACCATCTTCGGCATGATGCATTTCGACAAGATCGGCGAGGCGTCCTGGTTCGCGCTCATCACGCCGCTGCACTTCGGCATGCCGACCTTCGACCCCATCCTCATCATCACCATGACGCTCGTCATGATCGTCGTGATGATCGAATCGACCGGCATGTTCCTCGCGGTGAGCGAGATCACCGGCAAGCCGGTCGATCAGGCCGAACTGACCGCCGGCCTGCGTACCGATGGCCTCGGCACGCTGATCGGCGGGCTCTTCAACACCTTCCCCTATTCGAGCTTCTCGCAGAACGTCGGCCTGGTCGGCGTGACCGGGGTGCGCTCGCGGTACGTCTGCGTCGCCGGCGGGCTCATCATGGTCGTGCTCGGCCTCCTGCCGAAGATGGCGGCGCTGGTCGAGTCGCTGCCGACCGTGGTGCTTGGCGGGGCGGGGCTCGTCATGTTCGGCATGGTCGCCGCGACCGGCGTGCGTATCCTGACGGCGGTCGATTTCTCGAAGGGCCGCAACAACCTCTTCATCGTCGCGATCTCGGTCGGGCTCGGCATGATCCCGCTGGTGGCGCCGAACTTCATCATGTGGCTGCCCCATGCGATCCATCCGCTGATCGACTCGGGCATCCTGCTCGCCTCGATCGCCGCGGTGCTGCTCAACGCCTTCTTCAACGGCGCGGGCGGAACGGCGGAGGAGATGCGCGCCACGGCGATGGCGAGTGGCGACCACTGAGGCCACGCGCCCTGACAAGATCCGGCCGGCCGCTCCTTCGGGGGCGGCCGTTCTCTTTGGTCCGGGCGTGAACGAAAACAGCCGCCCCGAGGGGCGGCTGCGTAGGCTCCGATCGAACGTCTGGTCAGGCGAGCATGCCGAGCGGGTGTTCGAGGTTGTTCTTTACCGCCTCGAGGAAGCCGGCGCCGAGCGCGCCGTCGATCACCCGGTGATCGACCGAGAGCGTGGTCGACATGACCGTCGCGACCTTGATCTCGCCATCCGGCCCGACAACGGGCTTCTTCACGCCCGCGCCGACCGCGAGGATCGAGGCGTGCGGCGGGTTGATCACCGCGTCGAAGTTCTCGATCCCCATCATGCCGAGGTTCGAGATCGCGAAGCTGCCGCCCTGATACTCGTGCGGCGCGAGCTTGCGGTCGCGGGCGCGCTTGGCGAGATCCTTCATCTCCGCCGAGAGCGCGGAGAGCGACTTCGAATCCGCGTCGCGCAGCACGGGCGTGAAGAGCCCGCCCTCGATCGCCACCGCGACGGCGACGTCGGAGGGCTTCAGCTTGAGCACCCGGTCGCCGGCCCAGACGGCGTTGCAGTCCGGCACCTGCTGGAGCGCCAGCGCGCAGGCCTTGATGATGAAGTCGTTGACCGAGAGCTTCACGCCACGGCCTTCCAGCTCCTTGTTGAGCTGGGAGCGGAACTTCATCAGCGCGTCGAGTTCGATGTCGCGGCGCAGGTAGAAATGCGGGATCGTCGACTTGGCCTCGGTGAGACGCGCGGCGATCGTCTTGCGCATCCCGTCGAGCTTGACCTCCTCGTATTCCCGGCCGTCGTACATCGCCTTGATGGCGTCGAGCGACGGGCCGGCGGGCGCGGCGGCCTTCGCCGGGGCGGCCGCGGCGGCGGGAGCGGCGGCGGCCTCCGCCTTGGGAGCGGCGCCGGGCTTCGCGTTCTCGACATCCGCCTTGACGATGCGGCCGTTCGGACCGGAGCCCTTGATCGCCGAGAGGTCGAGACCTTTCTCCGCCGCGATCCGCTTGGCGAGCGGCGAGGCGAAGACCCGGCCACCGGAGGAAGTGGCGGGCGCCGGAGCGGGCGCGGAGGCCGGGGCGGCCGAAGCCGCCGCCGGTGCCTCGGCCGGCTTCGCCTCGGCAGCGGCCGGGGCGGCCGGCGCCGCGGCGGCGCTCGCGAGCGCGTCGGCCGATTCGCCCTCTTCGAGCAGGATCGCGATCGGCTCGTTGACCTTCACGCCCTCGGTACCCTCGGCGACCAGGATCTTGCCGACGGTGCCTTCGTCGACGGCCTCGAACTCCATCGTCGCCTTGTCGGTCTCGATCTCCGCGAGGATCTGGCCGGAGGAGACGGTGTCACCCTCCTTGACCAGCCATTTCGACAGCGTGCCTTCCTCCATCGTGGGGGAAAGCGCCGGCATCAGGATGTTGATGGACATGTGCCGCCCCCTTAGCGATAGGTGACCGTCTTCACGGCGGCGATGACCTCAGCCGTGGTGACGAGCGCGAGTTTTTCGAGATTGGCGGCGTAGGGCATCGGCACGTCCTTGCCGGCGCAGTTGATCACCGGCGCGTCGAGATAGTCGAACGCCTCCTGCATGATCACCGACGAGACGTAGTTGCCGATCGAGCCCTGCGGGAAGCCTTCCTCGACGGTCACGCAGCGGTTGGTCTTCCGGACCGAGGCGAGCACCGTCGCCGTGTCCATCGGGCGCAGCGTCCTGAGGTCGATCACCTCGGCCTCGACGCCTTCCTTGGCCAGTTCCTCGGCGGCCTGCAGCGCGTAGGTCATGCCGATGCCGAAGGAGACGATGGTCACGTCCTTGCCGGGCCGCGCGATTCGCGCCTTGCCGAAGGGAACGGTGAAGTCGTCGAGCTCCGGCACCTCGAACGAGCGGCCGTAGAGGATCTCGTTCTCGAGGAAGATGACCGGGTTCGGATCGCGGATCGCCGATTTCAGCAGGCCCTTCGCATCCGCCGCCGTGTAGGGCATCACGACCTTCATGCCGGGGATGTTGGCGTAGAGCGCGGCGAAATCGTGGCTGTGCTGCGCGGCGACGCGCGCGGCGGCGCCGTTCGGACCCCGGAACACGATCGGACAGCCCATCTGGCCACCGGACATGTAGAGCGTCTTGGCGGCCGAGTTGATGATGTGGTCGATGGCCTGCAGCGCGAAGTTGAAGGTCATGAACTCGACGATCGGACGGAGCCCGGCGAAGGCGGCGCCGACGGCGATGCCGGTGAAGCCGTGCTCGGTGATCGGCGTGTCGATGACGCGCTTCGGACCGAATTCGTCGAGCAGTCCCTGGCTGATCTTGTAGGCGCCCTGATACTCGCCGACTTCCTCGCCCATCAGGAAGACGTCGCCGTTGCCGCGCATCTCCTCGGCCATCGCGTCGCGCAGCGCTTCGCGGACCGTCTGGGTCTTGAAGGTCGTGCCCTCGGGCACCTCGGGCTCGGCCTTCGGCGGCTCGATCACCTCGGCGGCGGGCTGCGCGGCGATCGGCGCCTCCGTCTTCGGGGCTTCCTCGGCCTTCTCGGCGGCGGGGGCGGGGCCGGCGGCCGCCTCGGCGGCGGAGGCGTCCTCGCCCTCGGCGAGCATGACGGCGATCGGCGTGTTGACCTTCACCCCCTCGGAGCCCTCGGGGACGAGGATCTTGCCCATCGTTCCCTCGTCGACGGCCTCGAATTCCATCGTCGCCTTGTCGGTCTCGATCTCCGCGAGGATCATGCCGGAGGTGATCTCGTCACCCTCCTTCACCAGCCATTTCGCGAGAGTGCCCTCTTCCATCGTCGGCGAGAGCGCCGGCATCAGGATCTGCGTTGCCATGATTTCGCTCCCTTAGGCGTAAACGTCGGTCCAGAGTTCAGCCTCGCCGGGTTCGGGGCTGTCCTGGGCGAACTGTGCCGCTTCGTTGACGATCGCCTTGGTTTCGCGGTCGAGCCCCTTGAGCTCGTCCTCCGTCGCGAGCTCGCCCGCGACCAGCATGTCGCGCACGTGATCGATCGGGTCGCGCTCCTCGCGCATCTTCTGGACTTCCTCACGGGTCCGGTACTTGGCCGGGTCCGACATCGAGTGGCCGCGGTAGCGATAGGTGTTCATCTCGAGGATGTAGGGGCCCTCGCCGGCGCGGCAGTGGGCGATCGCCTTCTCGGCCGCCGCCTTCACCGCGAGCACGTCCATGCCGTCCACGGGCTCGCCCGGAATGCCGAAGGCCTCGCCGCGGGTATAGAGGGCGGGGGTCGAGGAGCCGCGCTTCAGGCTCGTGCCCATCGCGTACTGGTTGTTCTCGATCACGAAGATGCAGGGCAGTTTCCAGAGGCTCGCGATGTTGAAGGTCTCGTAGACCTGGCCCTGGTTCGCCGCGCCGTCGCCGAAGTAGGCGAAGGAGACATTGTCGTTGCCGCGGTACCAGTTCGCGAAGGCGAGACCCGCGCCGATCGGCACCTGCGCGCCGACGATGCCGTGGCCGCCGTAGAACTTCTTCTCCGATGAGAACATGTGCATCGAGCCGCCCTTGCCGCGGGAGTATCCCCCCTCGCGGCCGGTCAGCTCGGCCATCACGCCCTTCGGGTCCATGCCGCAGGCGAGCATGTGTCCGTGGTCGCGGTACGAGGTGACGCGCTGGTCACCTTCCTTGGTCGCCGCCTCGATACCGACGACGACCGCCTCCTGTCCGATGTACAGGTGGCAGAATCCGCCGATCAGGCCCATGCCGTAAAGCTGGCCCGCCTTTTCCTCGAAGCGTCGAATCATGAGCATGTCGCGGTAGTAGGCGAGAAGCTCGTCCTTGGACGCATTCGGCTTGGCGCTGGCACGTCTTGTCGCAGCCATCAGTTCCCTCCCCCAGGGATCAGGATAGTTTAGCATTAAACTATTCGATTATAGCGGGCTCCGCGCCGGATGAAACCCCCTGAATCGCATTGATGTGATGGTCAGCGGATAATGATCTCGTCCGGGCGGGCGAGTCCCAGCACCTGGCGGGCGCGTTCGTCCAGAAGTTCGAGGTCGACCGAGCCGGTCGAGAGGCGCCGGGTCTTGTCGGCGAGCGCCGCCCGCTCCGCCCTGAGCGCGTCGAGTTCGTCCTGAAGGCCGCGGGCCTCGGCTTCCACCTGGAACAGACGGAAGAGCCCGTATTCGCCCTGAAGCGCGGCGAAGGCGAGATAGCCGATGAGCGCGACCACTACGATCACGAAGATCGCTCCGCCCGCGCCGCCCCGGCGCTGTTCGAGATCGTGATAGCTCACCTGGTACTGCCCGCCCTTGTTTCGCGGCAGCATGCCAAAGATCCGGGGGAAAGGGAATCCCCCGGATCGATTTCAATCGCTTGTGGAGCGCGAGGCACGGACCCGCCGGGCCGGACGACGCCGGTCCGGCCTCGCGGATACCGCCCGATCGCGATGGTCAGTCGCGGCCCTTGTAGATGTCGACGAGCTTGTCGAGCATCGCCATCGCATCGGCGCGTTCCCGCTGGAAGGTGTTGCGGCCGATGATCGAGCCGTTGCCGCCGCCGTCGCGGATCGCGCGCGCGTCGTCATAGACGGCATCCGTGCCCTTGGCCGCGCCGCCCGAGAAGACCACGATGCGCCGCCCGGCGAAGGCCGCGTCCATGCAGTGCCGCACGCGGGCCGCCTGGGTCGCCACGTCGATTTCCTGCTTCTCGTAGACCTTCTTCGCCTCGCCCTGTTCGAGATGATCGGTCGAGAGCTTGATCTTGATGATATGGGCGCCGAGCAGCGCCGCGATCTGCGCCGCGTAGGCGCCGACGTCGATCGCCGTCTCGCCCGCCTTGGACAGATCCTCGCCGCGCGGATAGGACCAGATCACGGTCGCGACGCCCTTGGAGGCCGCTTCCTCGCGCATGGCCGAGATCTCCTCGAACATGTCGAGCGCGGAGGAGGAGCCGGGGTAGATCGTGAAGCCGATCGCCGCGCAGCCGAGACGGAGCGCGTCATCGACCGAAGCGGTGATCGCCTGGCTCGGAGCCGAGATCCCGGGAACGAGCGAGTTGGAGGAATTGACCTTCAGGATCGTCGGGATCTGGCCCGCGAATGTGTCGGCGCCGGCCTCCAGCATGCCGAGCGGCGCGGCATAGGCATTGAGCCCGGCATCGACGGCGAGCTGGTAGTGATAGTGCGGATCATAGGCGGGCGCGTTCGGCGCGAAGCTGCGCGCGGGTCCGTGTTCGAAGCCCTGATCGACGGGCAGGATGATCATCTTGCCCGTGCCGGCGAGGCGTCCATGCATCAGCATCCGGCAGAGGTTGCCCTTCACGCCCGGATTGTCGGTCTCGTAGTTGCCAAGGATCTTCTGGACGATGCGCGTGGACTTCATGGTCTTTCCTTTGCGAGTGATCACTGCCGCGGTCGCGGCGGGCGGGCTCAGGCGGATTCGAGGACGGCGACGCCGGGCAGCGTCTTGCCTTCGAGCCATTCGAGGAACGCGCCTCCGGCGGTCGAGACATAGGTGAAGGACTCGGCCGCGCCGCTGGCGTTGAGGGCGGCGACCGTGTCGCCACCGCCGGCGACCGAGAGGAGCTTGCCGGCCCTTGTCAGTTCCGCGGCGGCGAGCGCGGCCGCGTCGGTCGCGGCGTTGAACGGCGGGATCTCGAAGGCGCCGAGCGGGCCGTTCCAGACCAGGGTCCTGGCGCCCGCGAAGACCTCCTTCACCCGTTCGGTCGCCGCGGGGCCGGCGTCGAGGATCATCTTGTCGGGCGGGCAGGCGTTGGCGGCGACCGTCTCGGCGGCGGCGCCGGCCTTGAACTCGCCTGCGACCACGACATCGTCGGGCAGGATCAGCGCGCAGTTCGCGGCCTCGGCCTTGGCCATGATCTCCTTCGCGGTGCCGGTCATGTCATGCTCGCAAAGCGACTTGCCGACATCGATTCCTTGGGCGGCGAGGAAGGTATTGGCCATGCCCCCGCCGATGACGATGGAATCGACCCTGTCGATCAGGTTGCCGAGCAGTTCGAGCTTGGTCGAGACCTTGGCACCCCCGACCACGGCCACGACAGGGCGTTCGGGCTTGCCGAGCGCCTTCTCGAGCGCGCTCAACTCGGCCTGCATCAGCCGCCCGGCGCAGGAGGGCAGGAGGCGCGCGATGCCTTCGGTCGAGGCATGGGCGCGGTGCGCGGCGGAGAAGGCGTCATTGCAATAGACATCGCCGATGGCGGCGAGCGCCTTGGCGAAGTCCGGGTCGTTCTTCTCCTCCCCGGCGTGGAACCGGGTGTTCTCGAGCAGGAGGATGCCGCCATCGGGCAGGTCCTTGACGGCGGCCTCGGCGGCCGGGCCAACGCAATCCTCGGCGAAGAGGATCTTCTGGCCCAGCACTTCCTCGAGCGCGGGAAGCGTGACCCTCAGGCTCATCTCCGGGACGACCTTGCCCTTGGGTCGGCCGAAATGGGCGAGAAGGACAGGCTTGCCGCCCTTCGCGAGGATGTCCTGGATCGTCGGGGCGATCCGCTCGATCCGGGTCGCGTCGGTGACCTTGCCGCCTTCGACCGGCACGTTGATGTCGACCCGCGTCAGAACAACCTTGCCGTCGAGATCGATGTCGTCGAGCGATTTCCAGCCCATGAAACCCCCTGAGTGAGCCGGCCGTCGCGGCCGGCGGTCAAAGCAACGCCTCGGCCTCCGCCGCGACCGCCTCGGCGGTGATGCCGAAATGCGGATAGAGATCCTCGATCGCTCCGGAGGCGCCGAAACCCGTCATGCCGACGAAGCCGGCCTTCTTCTCCGCTCCGCGCTCGCCCATCAGCCAGCGGTCCCAGCCCTGGCGGATGCCGGCCTCGACGCCGACGCGGACCGGACCCGCGGGCAGGACCTTCTTGCGGTAGGCCTCGTCCTGCGCGGCGAAGAGCTCGAAGGAGGGCATCGAGACGACGCGGGCGCCGATGCCCTTGCCCTGCAGGATGTCGCGCGCCTTGAGCGCGATCTCGACCTCGGAGCCGGTCGCGATCAGGATCGCGCGGCGCTTGCCCTCGGCCTCGGCGAGAACGTAGCCGCCCTGGGCGGAGAGATTGCGCCGGTTGTGCTTGGTCCGCACCACCGGCAGATTCTGCCGCGTGAGCGCGAGGATCGTCGGCGCGTGCTCGCTCGTCAGCGCGATCTCCCAGGCCTCCGCGGTCTCGATCGTATCGGCGGGCCGCAGGACCTGCATGTTCGGGATCGCCCGGAGCGCCGCGAGATGTTCCACCGGCTGGTGCGTCGGGCCGTCCTCGCCGAGGCCGATCGAATCGTGCGTCAGCACATAGGCGACCCGCGCGCCCATGAGCGCCGAGAGCCGGATCGCGCCGCGCGCGTAATCGGAGAAGACGAGGAAGGTGCCGCCATAGGGGACGAGCCCGCCGTGAACGGCGATGCCGTTCATCGCCGCCGCCATCCCGTGCTCGCGGATGCCGTAATGGACGTAGCGCCCGCCGCGGTTCTCCGCGTCGAAGATGCCGAGCCCCTTGGTCAGCGTGTTGTTCGAGCCGGTGAGGTCGGCCGAGCCGCCGATGGTCTCGGGCACGGTCGCGTTCACGACTTCGAGCACCATCTCGGAGGATTTCCGCGTCGCGACCTTCTTGGCCGCTTCGGACTGCGCCTTCTTGAAGCTGTTGAGCGCGGAGGCGAGCTTCGGATGCGGGGTGCCCGCGACGGCGCGCTCGAAATCAGCGCGCTTGCTGTTCGAAAGCTTGCCGAGCCGCTCTTCCCAGGCCTCGCGATCCGTCGCACCGCGCGAGCCGATGGCGCGCCAGGCGTCGCGGATGTTCTCGGGGATCTCGAAGGGCGCATGCGGCCAGCCGTAGATCTCGCGGACCTTGGCGATCTCCTCGTCGCCGAGCGGCGAGCCATGCGCGGCCTTGGTGTCCTGCTTGGTCGGCGCGCCCCAGCCGATATGGGTGCGGCAATCGATGAAGGCGGGCCGGTCGGTCGCGCGCGCCTCGGCGATCGCGCGGTCGATGTCCTCGGGATCGTGGCCGTCGCAGGAATGCGTCGACCAGCCGGAGGCGGCGAGACGCGCGACCTGGTCGGTGCGGTCCGAGAGCGAGACCTTGCCGTCGATCGAGATTCCGTTGTTGTCCCAGAAGACGATCAGCCGGTCGAGCTTCTGCATGCCGGCGAGGCCGATCGCCTCCTGGCTGACGCCTTCCATGAGGCAGCCGTCGCCCGCGATCACATAGGTGTAGTGATCGACGATCTTGCGGCCCCAGCGCGCGGCGAGATGCGCCTCGGCGATCGCCATGCCGACCGAGGTCGCGATCCCCTGGCCGAGCGGGCCGGTCGTGGTCTCGATCCCGTTGCCCTGGTGGCGCTCGGGATGGCCTTCGGTGCGGGAGCCGAGCTGGCGGAACCGCTTGATCTCGTCGATCGTCATGCCCGGATGGCCGGTCAGGTGCAAGAGGCCGTAGAGCAGTATCGAGCCGTGGCCGGCGGAGAGAACGAAGCGGTCGCGGTCGGGCCAGAGCGGCGCCGAGGCGTCGAACTTCAGGTATTTCTCGAACAGAACCGTCGCGACATCGGCCATGCCCATCGGCATGCCGGGATGGCCTGAATTCGCTTTCTGGACGGCGTCGATGGCGAGCATTCGCAGCGCCGCGGCCTTCTTCCAGTGTTCGGGGTGCTTCTGACGGAGTTCGTCGATGGTCACGGCTGCGAGCCTTCTTGTTATGGCGCGGAGGCTGTCTTCCCTGGCGGCAGAGGCACTGATAGCAGGCGGTTGCGCCGGGTCAAGGCGGTTCTGGCGTCGTTCAGGGCCGGATTCCGCCCGTTCGGAGCCTCTTCGGGCCATCGTCGGCCGCGGGCTGATTGCAATGCGGTGACGCTCTGCCTAAAACGGCGAAGACATTTTCGAAGGCGCGGAGAAGGCGCGGATATGAGTCAGATCAAAGAGCTTGACGACCAGATCACCGAGGCGCTGGACCGCCTGCGCGCCGCGCTCGACGCGCGCGACGCGGCGGACGCGGCCGATGGGCCGGACCCGCGGGAGCGGATCGCGGCGCTCGAGGGCGAGAAGGCGGAGCTGGTGAACGAACTGGAACTGCTGCAGGCGAAGCGCGACAAGGATGTCGCCGCGCTCGATGACCTGATCGCCCAGCTGAAGCCGCTGATCCAGGAGGTCGGAGATGCCTGAACTGTTGCTTGAGATCGGCGGCCGGATGTTCGAGGTCGCCTGTGAGCCCGGACAGGAGAATTCCCTGCACCGCGCCGCCCGCCTGCTCGATGGCGAGGCGGTCAAGATCGAGTCGGCGATCGGGCGGCAGCCCGAGAAGCGCACCCTGCTCCTCGCGGGGCTCATGCTCGCCGATACGACGAGCGGGCTGGAGGACCGCTTGGCCGCGGCCGAGGAGCGGCTCAGAAGCGCCGAGGAGCGGGTGCGGATCGCCGAGGCGAAATCGGCGATGCTGGCCGCGAACGCGCTCAAGATGGAGACGGAGGCGACGCATCGCATGTCCGCCGGCGATATCGAGAAGCTGCGCGACGAGAACGAGGAAGCGGTCGCCACGCTGACCCGGCTGCTCGGCGAGGTGAACGACCTGACCACGCGGGTTCAGAAGGTCGAGTGACGCGCTCCCCCGCGGGGGCGAAGCGCGGGCCCGGGCGCGAGCCCGGCCTTTGCCACCCGCGCGGCGGAGGCGGGGTGACGTGGGAGTCACGAGCTGACGCCCGTCCTGCGCTGCGATGAGGCCCGCGTCGAGGCCGGCGTCGGGCCGTCGCCTACCGGGTGTCGGGCTGGTCGCCTACCGGTGGCGATGGCCGGATGCCGCGGGGAGCCTCAGCTGTTGGCTTCGCGGATCTTCTCGGCGGCGGCCGCGTCGAAGGCGATGCCCTTCTCCTTGAACAGCTGGTCGAGCTCGCCCGAGAGCGTCATCTCGGTGACGATATCGCAACCGCCGACGAATTCGCCCTTCACGTAGAGCTGCGGGATCGTCGGCCAGTCCGAGAAGCTCTTGATCCCGTCGCGAATGCCCGGATCGGCCAGAACGTCCACGTCCTTGTAGGACACGCCCAGATAGTTGAGCACGCCGGCCACGCGGCTCGAAAAGCCGCACTGCGGCATCTGCGCGTTGCCCTTCATGAACAGGACAACGTCGTTCCCGGTGATATCGGCGCGGATGCGGTCGTGCGCCTCGGTCATGGTGTCGGTCGACATGAATGGTTACTCCGGTGCCTTGGTCGTCAGCGCGAGCGCGTGCAGCTCGCCGTTCGAACCGTCCATCTTTCCCTTCAGCGCCGCGTAGACGAGCTGGTGCTGCTTCACCCGGTTCAGGCCGCGAAACTCCTCCGCCGTCACGGTGGCCGCGTAATGGTTGCCATCCCCGGCGAGGTCGGTGATCTCGACCTTCGCGGTGGGGAAGGCCTCGCGGATCAGGTGTTCAATGTCAGCGGCTTCCATCGCCATCGCTGCCGTCTCCTTCGGGGGCTCGCACCAAATCTAGGCTGGGCGGCCGGTGGGTGCAAGGGCGGGGCCGGTCCCTCGGTCGGCCGTGGCGCCGCGGCGGAGCGCCGCCCGGCCGTGCTGGCGCCAGCGCCTCGCGCTCAATCCAGGATGAACTCGCCGAACGAGCGGGGACCGTCCCCGGTCTCGATCTCGCCCGTCACCTCCATCGCGTCCGGATCGATCCGGCTCACGGTATTGTCGAACCAGTTCGCCACATAGAGCGCGCCGCCATCCCTGGTCGCGTCGATCCCCTCCGGATAGTCGCCGACATCGATCGTGGCGAGAGGTGCGAGGCTCGCGAGATCGAAGACCGTGACGCTGTTGCCGTAGGAATTGGTGACGAAACCGCGACCCCGGGCCAGCGCGACGGCATAGGGCCTCTCGCCCGTCTCGACCGTGCCGACGATCCGCCGCGCGGCGATGTCGATCACGCTGACCTGGTCGGCGTAGACATCGGCGGTATAGGCGCGCTTGCCTTCCGGGTCGATGGTTACGCCGAACGGGTGTTCGCCGACCGGAATGACCGCGATCCGCTCAAGGGTCCGCGCGTCGATCATGCTGATCTGGTCGGCGTCGCGGTCGGCGGTCAGGATGGTGGCGCCGTCCGGAGTCACGGCTACGCCGGAAGGCCCGGCGCCGGTCTCGACCGACGCGGTGACCTCGCCATCCCGGATCACGCGGAGCCGCGCGGCGTACCAGTCGGCGACATAGATATCCTCGGTGACCGGGTTGACGGCGATGCCGAGCGGCCCGCCGCCGACTTCGATCGGCGCGAGCTCGGCGGTTTCCCGGTTGATCGCCGTGACCGTGCCGGTTTCGGGGCTGGTCACATAGACGAGCCCCGAAGGCGCGATCGCGACGCCCGCGGGCGCGCCCGGCACCGGCCATTCGCGCAGCTTCTCGCCGCTTGCGAGATCGATCTCCCAGACCGAGTTCGAGCCCTGATTGGTGACGAAACCCACGTCCGCCTGGGCGGAGCCGGTGAGCGTGCCGGCGGCGAGAGCCGCCAGCGCGATGGCGCGGGCACCGATCACCTCGAACCCGCCCCGCTGGCCTTTCCGGCCAGGGCGGCACCGGCGCGGGTCACGCGGCTCACCTCAGCCCTGTGGCGAGGCTTCGATCTCCGCCTTCAGCGCGTCGAGACCGGTGCGGTAGAGCTGGTTGACCGCGTTGACCGCCGCCTCGTCGTTCAGCTCGGGCGGCGGATCATTGTTGGGGAAGCCGCGGTAGAAGGCGCCCTTCCAGCTCACGGTGCTGCCGGCCTCCGAGGGCCTCACCTCGATGGTCGAGGCATAGTTGGTGACCGGCAGGACCTCGACCGCGACGGAGTTGATCCGGTACTTGTACGACATCTTCTCCGCGTCATATTTGTCGAGCTCCTCGACGATCTTCGGCCCCTCGGCGCTTTCGAGCGTCAGCGTGCGGATCGAGCCCTTCTCGTTGCCCTTGTCGGCCTCCGTCGAGAAGACGCCGGGCAGCCAGGACATGTCGTCGTAACTGCCGATCCGGGCCCAGACCGTCTCGGGCGGCGCGGCGATCTCGACGGTCTGCTCGACCTTCTGGCGCACCGGGCCATGCGCCGAGGCGGCCAATGGAACAAGGGCGACCGCCGCCGCGGCGATCGCGAAAGACAAGGTTCTCATGTTTCCTCCCCATGCGGATTCACCGGACGGATTCACCGCTCGCGGGGGATGTTGAACCCGGCGCGATCAGCTTTCAACTGCGGGTGTCTTGTACATTAGTCTAGGGAGCGCCCCTTCGAAGGCGGCGCGGAGGTCGGCGAGCGGTACCGCGTCGGTGCCGAGCACGATCGAGGACCCGCCAGCCCGGCCAATGAGAACCGCGGGAACCCCCGCTTCGCCCGCGGCGGCGATCAGACCCTCGGCGTCGGTCGTGGCGATCAGATAGCGCGCCTGATCTTCGCCGAAGAACCAGCCGAGCGGTTCGCCCGGCGCCTCCACTAGCTTCACGCCGACATCGCCCGCCAGCGCCATCTCCGCCGCCGCGATCGCGAGCCCGCCGTCGGCGAGGTCATGCGCCGCGGCGACCAGCCCCTTGCGATGCGCGGCGCGCACGAACTCGCCCGCGGCGCGCTCGGCGACGAGATCGACCGGCGGCGCGTCGCCTTCCTCGCGTCCGTACAGCTCGGAGAGCAGGATCGACTGGCCGAGATGCCCGCGCGTCTCGCCGAGAAGCACCAGCGCGTCGCCCTCGCGCGGCGCGACCCCGATCACCTCGTCGAGCGAGGCGAGCAGGCCGACCGCGCCGATCGTCGGTGTCGGCAGGATCGCCGCGCCATCGGTCTCGTTGTAAAGGCTGACATTGCCCGAGACGATCGGCATGTCGAGCGCCGCCACCGCCGCGCCGATGCCTTTGACGCAGCCGACGAACTGCCCCATGATCTCGGGCTTCTCGGGATTGCCGAAATTGAGATTGTCGGTCGTGGCCAGCGGCCGGGCGCCGGAGGCCGAGAGGTTGCGGAACGCCTCCGCCACCGCCTGCATGCCGCCGCGCTCCGGATTGGCGCGGCAGTAGCGCGGCGTCACGTCGGAGGTGAAGGCGACCGCCTTCCCGGTTCCGTGCACGCGCACGATCCCGGCGTCCGAGCCGGGGCGCACCACGGTATCGGCGCCGACCATGTGATCGTACTGCGCCCAGACCCAGGCGCGGCTCCCGAGATTGGGGCTCGCCATCAGCCGCAGGAGCGCCATGCCGGGCGCTATCCCGGGCAATTCGCCGAGCGGGGCCGGGGGTTTCGAGGGCACCCAGGGCCGGTCGTATTCCGGCGCCTCACCCGAGAGCGCCTTTAGGGGCAGGTCCGCCTTCACCTCGCCGTTCAGCATGATGAGGAAACGGTCTTCCGGGATCGTCTCGCCGACGATGGCGAAATCGAGGTCCCATTTGTCGAAGACGGCGCGCGCCTCGGCCTCCTTCTCCGGGTTCAGGACCATGAGCATCCGCTCCTGGCTCTCCGAGAGCATCATCTCGTAGGCCGACATATGCGTCTCGCGCACCGGCACCTTCTCGAGGTCGAGCCTGATGCCGAGATCGCCCTTGTCGCCCATCTCGACGGCGGAGCAGGTGAGGCCGGCGGCGCCCATGTCCTGGATCGAGATCACGGCGCCGGTGGTCATCAGCTCCATGCAGGCTTCCATCAGCCGCTTCTCGGTGAAGGGATCGCCGACCTGCACCGTCGGGCGCTTCTCCTCGATCGTCTCGTCGAATTCGGCCGAGGCCATCGTCGCGCCGCCCACGCCGTCGCGCCCGGTCTTGGCGCCGAGATAGACCACCGGCATGCCGACGCCGCTCGCCGCCGAATAGAAGATCGCATCGGTGCGTGCGAGCCCGGCGGCGAAGGCGTTGACGAGGCAGTTGCCGTCATAGGCGCGGTGGAACCGCAACTCGCCCCCCACGGTCGGCACGCCGAAGGCATTGCCATAGCCGCCGATCCCCGCGACCACGCCCGAGAGCAGCGCGCGGGTCTTCGGATGCTCGGGCCTGCCGAAGGAAAGCGCGTTCATCGCCGCGATTGGCCGCGCGCCCATGGTGAAGACATCGCGGAGGATGCCGCCGACCCCGGTCGCCGCGCCCTGGAACGGCTCGATATAGGAGGGGTGGTTGTGGCTCTCCATCTTGAAGACCAGCGCGTCGCCATCGCCGATATCGACCACGCCCGCGTTCTCGCCCGGCCCCTGGATGACCTGCGGCCCCTCGGTCGGCAGCGTGCGAAGCCATTTCTTCGAGGATTTGTACGAGCAATGCTCGTTCCACATCGCCGAGAAGATCCCGAGCTCCGTCAGCGTCGGAACGCGCCCGATCAGGTCGAGAATGCGCTGATACTCATCGGGCTTCAGCCCATGCGCCCTGACGAGATCCTCGGTGATTTCGGGCTCACGATCGAGAAGGGCGCCGGACATTGGGGAACCTCACGGGGGAATGGGACGGGGCGCTTTTACTGGGGAGGAGGGGGTAGGGGAAGGGGTGTGGCAACGGTAACGGATCGGGCAGCGGCGAGAGTGCGAGTCGCAGTAATTTTCTTGTATTGTCACATTAAATATGTCACAATCGCATTGGTGATAGGGGGTCGATCACATGTTGATATTACTTCAGGAAATGGGTTTTTCTATATTTTTATTATGTATTTCTATAATATGCGGTGGGTTTGTTTCGGGATTGGTGATTTTTGGCACGGTCGATATGTTATTCAGGGCGGTAATAAATAGGTCTTCTATGGAAAAGTTATTTCCGGGTCAATCTCTAAACATTGCTAATTTAGTTGGTGTTTCGTCGCTATTTTCAATGCACTATCAGCAAATGTGCGGGCAGATCATGGCATCTCTGGAGTTTTCGGAAAGAAATGGCCTAATGGACATCATTGGCGGTCGTTCTGAGCGGGATATAGAGACGATAGCAGGAAAAATGGACAAGGCGGTCAGGCGGATAGATGGCCTGCAGGTGCTTATAATACGAACTACTAATAGATTTGTATTCCAATGGTCATTTATTTTTTGGTTTTTCATGTCTGGCTTGATAGCAATATCAATTGATACATACGAAAAGAGTTCTAACTTTATTATTGATATACTGGGTAGCATTCATAGCATTGCCCTCGCGGGTGTCCTGGCACTGCTGATCGCGTTCGCTTCATCCGTGGTGGCATGCGTTACATTCTCTTGGCTCGACAGAACGGCGGCGAGGCGATAGCCGATGCGAGAGCACGCCGTAGCAGACATTTCCCTACGGGCCGGTCTGGCCAGACTGGCCGCGGACGCTCGATACAAGTATGAGGCGCGGGGCACGGCCACCCGCCGGGTGGTTCTCGTTCATGGATTCAACGTCAGCGAGAACGGAGCGATCCGGGCATCCCGTGATTTTCGAGATAGCATAGCGGATCACTCTGCCAAGCTCGCGAGGGAAACGCTCATCCTGACTTGGCCTGGTGACTGGCCGGTGCCACTGGTGGCGCCGGGCGCCTACCCGCTGCTAATCGGCAATGCGGTGAGTTCCGGGCGCGTTTTCGCGCGCGAGGTCTGCAAATGGTATTCCGAGACGGGCGGGCCCGAGGAATTGATAGTCGTCGCGCATTCACTGGGATGCCGTATGACGCTGGAAATGCTCCTTGAGCTCGGCCGTCTCGGGAAACCTTCTGGATTAAAGGTGCTGGCAGTAGTCTTAATGGCGGCAGCGGTTCGGAGTGACGATGCTGGCTTGTTGGTCGATTCGGCGGCAGTTTCGAATGCCATGGTGGCGTTGCATAGCGACGCGGACGGGGTGTTGCGAATTGCTTTCCCACTTGGCCAGACCGTTGCGGGCGAGGGTTGGATGCCGGAGGCGGTAGGACTGCGAGGCCAACCGAACGGCCCGTGGCTGGCAAAGCATGGCATGACGGGACTCGATCATTCGCAATATTGGGGAGATCACCAGACCGCCGAGATTGTTTGCCGGCTCATCCGGCACCTCTCGCCAAGCCTGGCGCTACGAAACCTGCCGGTACCAAGAAGGACTCTGCGCGTGAAGGTACTTCCGACCGTCCGCACGGCGCCATAGCACGAAAAAAAGGCCGAACCAAAAGGCTCGGCCCAAGTCCAACAGGGAGGATGAAGAGATGCGCGCCCAGCGCGCCTCGTCTTCGGGAATGAATATAGGCCAACAAACCTTTCCGAACAATGACCGGACACTCGCTTTTCGTGCATGCCCGCCATTCCCCTGGCGCATGGCTCGCCCCCGTCGTCAGGTCGCGGTCAGTTCGCCGCCGGGCGCGCGGTGCCGGCGGCGGGGTCGAGGCTGCGCTTGTAGGCGGTGATCTCCTCCAGGATGAAATCGCGGAAGGCGGTCACGCGCTTGGAGTGACGAAGTTCCTCGACATAGGCGAGATAGACCGGAATCGGCGCGCTCTGGTCGTCGCCGAGCACCGGGACGAGTTTCGCGTTCTCGTTGATGATGTAGTCGGGCAGCGCGCCGACGCCGATGCCCTGCATCACGCCCTGCAGAATCCCGAAATAGTTGTTCACCGTCAGCACCGACTCGGTATTGCCGAGCAGGAACGGCAGCACGAAATCCGCCCCGGCGCGGACCTGCGGGGAGGCGGGGCTGTGCGTGATCAGCCGGTGGTTCGCGAGATCCTCGGCCGTCTGGGGCAGGCCGTGTTTCGCGACATAGTCCTCGCTCGCGTAGAAGCGGATGCGGACCTCCATCAGCCGGCGGCGGATCAGGTCGGCCTGGCTCGGCTCCTTCATCCGGACCGCGACATCGGCCTCGCGCATCGCGAGGTCGAGCACGCGCTCCTCCAGCATCAGGTCGATCTTGAGCTTGGGGTAGCGCTCGAAGAGCCGGGGCAGGCGCGGCGCGAGCCAGAGCGTGCCGAAACCGGTGGTGGTCGTGACGCGCAATTCGCCGAAGACCTCGTCCTCGCTGTCGCGGATGCGCGCGGCGGTGGCGTCGAGACGCCGGGTCATCGTCCGCGTCGCCTCGAAGAGCAACTCGCCCTGCTCGGTCAGGATGAGGCCCCGCGCGTGCCGGCGGAAGAGCGTCGTGTTGAGGCTGACCTCCAGCGCGCGGATCTGGCGGCTGACGGCCGACTGGCTGAGGTGGAGCGTCTCGCCCGCGTGGGTGAGGCTGCCCGCGTCGGCGACGGCGTGGAAGATTCTGAGTTTGTCCCAGTCCATTTTCTTGGTCCGTTCGAAGTCCCTGTCCCAAGCCCCGTTCGGAGGCTTTTGCCCTCCATACCACAGATTTGCCCGCGAGGCGCAACTTATTGTGCGCCGCAGCAAAGGCCGGGCGGGCAGGCCGGGCGGGTTCGGAGCGCGGTGGCGGCGCTTGCCGGTTCGCCGCCGTCGCGCTAGTATAAGCCTCTGTCCCGCAAGCGGAATGCCGCCTGGCCAGCGGGGCCGCCGCGGATTTGGGCGCGGCGCGGACCGTGGGTTTCCGGTGGCCGACCAGGGGGGCGGAACGATGGTGTCACGCATCTGTGCTTTCGCGAGGGTGTCCGTCGCGCTCGCAGGGTTCGGGCTGCTCGCGGGCTGCGCGGGAGGGGGATTGCCGCTCGGACCCGACGTCATGGTGAGCGGCCAGAATTTCGCCGCCGCCCAGGGCGAGGCGGATGTGGTGGTGCGTACCCATATCGTCGATCCCGATGGCGCCGAGCGCGAGGTCGCGGGCGCGGTCTGCGATGTGGGCAGCGTGCTCTATTCGGCGAAGCTCACGACTCCCGCGCGGCTCAGGCTGCCGAATTTCGGGGCGCAGTCGCCGGATCTGATGTTCGACTGCGCGGCCGGGGAGCTGCGAGGGTCGGCGGCGCGGCCGATCACGACCGTCTGGCGCACGCCGCCGGGCTACTCAGCGTATGGGGGCTGGTACGGTCCCGGCTGGTACGATCCCCGCTGGTACGGTCCGGGGTGGGGGCCGTGGGGTTATCCGGAACCGCGATACCCGGTGTCGCTTTACCCGGATGTTTCCATCCAGCTCAGGTGAAGGGGAGAGGCCGGTGATCAGGATACGAGGAACGCGGGTCGCGGCGCTCTGTCTGGTGCCCGGTCTCCTGCTGGGCGCCTGTGCGACGAGCGAGTCGGCACCGCCGCCGCCACCGACGACGCAAGCGGTGCCGCGGGCGAATACGGTGATGCCGCCCGCGCGGGGCGTGACCACGGTCGTGGTGCGGACCACGCCCGCCGGTGGCGGCGCTGGCGGGACGGGTGCGACCTGCGACTTGTCAAGCCCCTACACGACCGCGCGTTTCACCGCGCCCGCGACCGTCGCCGTGCCCGACCTCGGCTCCGCGACGCCGGCCGTCCGGGTCAACTGCGCCTCGGGCGGGCTCAGCGGCGCGGCCGAGGCGCAGCCGGCGATGCGGGTGGCGGACAGCGGCATGAGCGGCTGGCCCGCGATCGGCGTCTCCGTGGGGACGGGCCGGGGCGCGACCGGCGTGAGCCTCGGCGGATTCTGGAACGGCGGCTGGGGCGGCGACACCTGGACCAAGGTCGTCTATCCCGATCTGCTCGTCACATTGCGCTGATCCGCGGCCTTCGCGCGCTTGCGGCCCCGGCCCGGGAGCGCGATACCCGGGATTGGTTTCTCCGGATTGGTTCCTAGGGAAGTGGGAGAGTTCAGATGTCGCTATCGGTGAACGAGGCCGCCGCGGTTCTGCGCGAGGCAACGCGCGAGACGTTCCGCCGGCGCTCGATGCTGTTCATGATCCAGGGCGGGCTGCTCGCCTTCGCGGGCGTGGTCGCGCTGATCTCGCCGATCTTCGCCTCCGCCTTCTTCGTCATCTTCCTGGGCTGGCTGCTGATCATCGCCGGGATCGCCCAGGCGATCAGCCTGATCGGCGCCACGAAGGTCCACTACTTCTGGCTGCAACTCGTCTCCGCCGTCCTCGCGATGATCGTCGGCTTCATGCTGATCTCCCGGCCGGAAGCGGGGCTTCTGGCCGCGACGCTGCTGATGGTCGCCTATTTCATGGTGGACGGGCTCCAGCGCGTGGTCTTCGCGCTGATGATCCGGCCGATGCGGAACTGGGGCTGGCTGCTCATGAGCGGCGTGCTGGGGGTCCTGATTTCCTTCATACTGGTCTGGAACATGCCGGAAGTGGCCGGATGGCTGCTCGGCTTCCTGCTCGGGGTCAATCTGATCGCGGTCGGCGGCGCGATGGCGTTCCTCGCCTGGGACCTGAGGCGCGGCACCGCGCTCGACTGATGCGCGCGACGCGGCGCGCGGTGATGGGCCGCGGGCTGATGGCCGGTCTCGCGGCGCTGGGCGTGAGTCACCGCGCGGCGGCTGGACCGGTTTCCTCGATCGGCGGGGCGGTCTTTCCCGAAGTGGTCTTCTCTGGCCCCGCCGATGTAGCCGCGCTCGCCATCACCGTCGACGACGGGCCGGACCCGGAGACGACGCCGCTCATCATGGACGCGCTCGAAGGCGCGGGGGTGCGCGGGACCTTCATGCTGATCGGAGAGAATGCGCGGGCGGCGCCGGAGACGGTGGCCGCGATCGCCGCGCGCGGGCATGAGATCGGCCATCACATGGATCGCGACGAGATGACGGCGTGGCTCGACGACGCCGCCCTAGAAAGCGGGATCGGCGAGACGGCGGAGTTCCTGCGCCGCTTCGCGCCGGTCCGATTCCTGCGCCCGGGCTGGGGGGTGCCGACGCGGCGCATCATCGACGCCGCCGCCCGTCACGACCTGACCGTGGTGGTCGGCGACGTGGCGCCGATGGACACGAGCGCGCCGCAGCGGTCGTTCACCGAACAATGGTTGCGGCTCAATGCTCATCCCGGCGCGATCCTGACCGTCCACGATCTCGGCGAGCGCGGCCGGTCGACGGCGGCGGTCATCGGCGATGCCGCCCGCGCCTTCCTTGCCTGGGGGCTGACGCCGGTGACGCTCAGCGAACTCGTGCCAAGCGCGTCCGAGCCGCCGGGCCTCAGGTGAAGGCGGCGATGCCGATCAGCCCCACGATCATCAGGACGCTGGCGCGGCCTGCCAGGCGTAGGGCCGCGCGGATGTCGCCTGCCTTCGGGTCAGGCGCGCCCGCGTTCAACCAGGGCTCGTCGGCCACGCGATCGGCGTAGACGCGCGGGCCGGAGAGGCGGATGCCGAGCGCGCCCGCCATCGCCGCTTCCGGCCAGCCGGCGTTCGGCGAGCGGTGACGGCGCGCGTCGCGCCGCATCGCCGCGAAGCTGCGTCCCGGCGCGGGCGCGGCGAGGGCGAAGAGAAGGCCGGTCAGCCGCGCGGGGATCAGGTTCACGAGATCGTCGATCCGAGCCGAGGCCCAGCCGAAATCGTCGTGGCGCGGCGTCCGGTGCCCGATCATCGAATCGAGCGTATTGATCGCCTTGTAACCGGCGATCCCCGGCAGGCCGAGGAGCGCGCCCCAGAAGGCCGGCGCGACGATCCCGTCGGAGGCGTTCTCGGCGAGGCTTTCGATCGCCGCCCGGGCGATGCCGGCCGTGTCGAGCTTCGCGGGATCGCGCCCGACGATCCTCGCGACCGCGCGGCGCGCGCCATCGAGATGGCCGGCTCCGAGCGGCGCGGCGACCGCCGCCACATGGTCGCGGAGCGACCGGAGAGCGATCAACGGCCAGGCGAAGAGCCCGGTCAGGACGGTGCCCGGCCAGCCGCCGGGGAGCAGCGCGGCGATCCCCGTCGCCGGCAATACGGCCGCCGAGACAACCACCACCGCGCAGGCGGCCCCCGCGAGCTTCCGCCGCCCCGGCGATCCGTGATTCCAGCGGCTGTCGAGTGTTGCGATCAGCCGGCCGAGCCAGGTCACGGGATGGCCGATTCGTGCGAAAAGCGCGTCCGGCCAGCCGAGACAGGCGTCGAGCGCGAGCCCGACGATCATCGCGCCGGCGAACATGCCGAACCTCCCGCGCGAAACCGCGTCACCTGCTGGAACCCCGCCTTCCGCAGCGCCGCCGTCGCGGCGGCGGGGACCTCGCCGGGGCGAAAGAGCAGCGCGCGGGCCGAACCGGTATGGGCGATCGCGAAGCCGAGCGCGCCGAGCCGATCCGCCAGCGCCTCCGTCGGATCGGCCAGGCCCTTGTGGCGATGGCCAAGGACGCGCCGCGCACTCTCGCTGGCGAGCCGGGCCGCCGCTCGGGCGTCCGACACCGCGCGAGGCCAGGCTTCGGCGAGATCGGCGATGTCGGGAAAATCATGGTCCCGGGGGTCGGTGCGCCGCGCTGGTCCGAAAAAGCCGCCGATGACTTCCAGCGGCGGCGGCGGCGGCAGGGTCGCGAGGACCCGCCCCGCGCGGGAGCCCCAGAGCAGCCGCGCCGGTTCGGGATACATCAGCGGATCGCTGGCGCCCTCGCTCGCCACGCAGGCGCGCGCGAGCGCGGGGGCTTCCGGGACGGGAAGCCCGGCGGCTTCGGCGGCGGCGCGGGCGAAGGCGACACGGGCGGCCGTCGAGGCCCCGGCGCCCCCGCCCGGCGGGAGCGCGCCGGAGAGGCGGAAAGCCGCCCGCGCCGGCAGTCCCAGCCGGCGAAGCAGCGCGAGCGCCGCCCGCTGGCCGATCACCGCCGGCCCGATCTGGCGGAGGGCGAAGGGACCCGGGCGCCAGTCGCAGCGGATGGCAAGGGCCGGGCAGGGCAGGGTCACGAGCGCCACGGGTCCGTCCGGACCCAAACGGCCCTGCAGGAGTTCCCCGAAATGTCCGGCCACGCGCTGCGACCGGGTCAAGCCGCCGGCCACGTTCCGCGCTCCTTCATTTCCCCGGCGCCATAGAGCATGGGCGCCGGGAGGCGGCAAGCACGGGGCTCGACGGCCTTGTTCATCATGCGAGGCCGAGACCCGCGTTTCTTGCATGGCGGCTCTGACGGCATGTTCGTTGTGGTTCATGTGAGTTGGTTTATATCGGTGTTCATCAAGGAAACGCGCGAAAGCGAACATGCTGAGAGCGCATTGAAAGGATCAAGACGATGACGACCGCGTTTGCCAACCCGCACACCGGCCTTCAGGCGACGGTCGCGGAGACCGGCGCCGCGGGCGGAGCCGGCGCCCTTCTCCGCGCTGTGAAGGACTTCCTGCTCTACCGTCGGACGCTCACCGAACTGCGCGCGCTCAGCGCCGCCGATCTGGCCGACCTCGGCCTCTCGCGGTTCGAGCTCAAGCATGTCGCCCGCGAGGCAATCCGGGGCTACTGACCCGCCCGCGAATTCGCATTGGGGCCGCCCGGATGGGCCGAGCGGCCGGGCCCCGAAAGGGCCGAACCTCCTGATGGCGGGCCATGGGATGGCCGCCGACGAAAGGACACTGCAATGGTCTACGCCGTATCCAACTCCGAACACCTCCGCCGCCCGATCGGTCTCGACACGCCGCGCTTCTTCAGGGAAGTCGCCGACTGGCTGCTCTATCGCCGGACGCTGAACGAGCTTCGCGCCCTGAACGAGCGCGAACTCGCCGACCTCGGCCTCTCGCGGTTCGAACTCCGCGCCGTCGCCCGGGAAGCGGTCTACGGCGCGTAAACCTCCCGATCGGGATCACCAGGCAAGCCCCGGCGCGAAGGCGTCGGGGCTTTTCCGTGGCACGACGCATCGCGGAACGGATCAGCGGCAAGCACCGCTTCTCCTCCATCATGCGGCGGCCATTCTGGCCTTGCCTTGAAGTCTCGTGTTTCGCTCCGATGGCTGAGCGGAGCTTGGCATCGGGGATGAGATCGCGGATTGTTCGCGAGAGGGTAGCGCCCCGAGCCTGTGTCGCGAATGTTGCGCGGCGGACGGTGGGTCGGCTTAACATTTCAGCCATCCTCAACGCGGTCTAGCGCGACATCCCGGCTGGAAACGTCATTGGCACCGTGATCGACAACGTCTCCTCGCACAAGACGTCCGAGGCGATGCGTTGGCTCGAACGTCGTCCGCGCTGAACCTTCCATTTCGCTCCGACATCGGCGTCATGGCTGAACGAGGGCTTCTTGACCCGGCGGCGTCTGGGACACGGCGACTTCCACTCGCCGGTCGACTTGCAAGCCGCGATCAACTCTGAGCGAACCCCGGAGCCTGCCGGACACTCCCTTGTACCGGGTCGATCCTGACACGAGCGAGAGGCCTGCCACCGATGGGGGCGCTTGCACGAAAACGCCGCGCAACCACCGTGCGATTCCTCAACGGAGGCCGCGGCAGCGATTGGCAGACGCGACTAGAGAATCATTAGGGGGCACGACCACCCTCAATCACGCCGGCGACCGTCGGCCGCCTGAAATCCGCCGAAAGCTTCGATTCCAGCAGTCGGACGATGCTCTACTTGACTGATAAGGTGGCGCGGTTGACGGGGCTCGAACCCGCGACCTCCGGCGTGACAGGCCGGCACTCTAACCGACTGAGCTACAACCGCGCATTTCGTGAGGCGATCCGGGAGCGTCAGGCGGAAACCCGCGCCGGCCAGTGCCGCGTCACCGGGGCCTTTTAGGAGGGTGCCGATGGGGCGTCAAGGGGCGCCGTGACGCTTGCGCGACGAATCCTTCGCGGTCCGGAAATGCCACGCGGCGGGATTCCGCGCGTGCTCACGCAGGCTCGTGAATCCGCCGCGGCGATCGCATAGAGTGCGGCTGAGGCGTGGACTCGGCTGATCGAGCTTATGCTGTGTAACGCGGTAATCGTATCGCGATAGTTGAGAGGTGCCCGTGATCGAAACGCGCGTCATTTCTTTAGTCATTCTGATCGCCGGCGTCGCCGTGGCGGTTGGAGTTTCGCAATTGCTCCGGATGGTCGCCCGCGACATCGCCGATCGAGCCAAGGAACGGGAGGCTTCCGAGGCACGGTCTTTCGACTGATGGTCTTCGATTGGCGGCTTTCGCAGGAAAGTCGTCGGCCCGTGTCGTCGCTGGAGGCGGAGGCGCGGGGGCAGCCGGAAAGCCGTCCTGGTTGCAACGATTTGCGCCGGCACGCGTTTCTTCCCCGCAATCAGGAGAAACGCATGTACAAGCATTCGATCGATATCTGCCCCGACGATCCCGAGGAACTCACCCGGCGACTCGACTCGCTGGCCGAGACGGGGGCCGAGATCATCAATGTCATCTGGCAGCCGCGGCGCGCGCAGGAGGGTGACCAATCCGCCGCCTTCGACACGAGCGGCAGCTTCCTCGTCATCTCGCGGAGCAACGCGATGGCCGAAGTCGTCGCCATGGACGGGAAAGCCGAACACGTCGCCTGACAGGGCGTAGGCACGAGGCACGAGGCGGCTCCGACCGGGCCGCCTTTCTCTTGTGCGCGGTGATCGATCCGGTCGGGAGTCACGGTCTGCCGCGCGGGGTCTTCCGGGAAATTCCGGCGGACCCCGCGCTTGGCGCGCCCGGAGGGACAGGCACGCCATCCCGACCGCCGCGAGCCCTTCCCGGGGCCTCAGGCGGCGGCTATTCCCACCACCGGCACGCGAAGCTCGGCGCTGAGCTCGTCGATCGAGCGGCCAGCGGGCACCTCGTCGCACCACACCTCGAATTTCTCCATCACATGCGGTACGAAGGTGGTGACCATGGAGACATCAGCGGCGTCGAGCCCGCGGACCATCAGGATGCGTCCGATCCGGGGCACGTTGTAACGGGCGTCGAACGTGTACCAGCGCCCGCCGAGGAACACCTCGAACCAGGCGCAGAAATCCATCGGCTCCGGGTTGCGTGGAACGCCGATGTCGCCGAGAAACCCGCTGCCGTAGCGGGCGGGCATGTTGAGCGCGCGGCAGAAGGCGATCGCGAGATGCGCGAAATCGCGGCAGACCCCGCGACGCTCGCGGTAGACGTCGAGCGCGGATTTCGTCGGACGGGCGTGGTGATAGCCGAATTCGATCTGGCCGTGCACGAAATCGCAGACGGCCTGTGCGCGGGACCAGCCCGCCGGGACGTTGCCAAAGAGCCGCCACGCATCGTTCGAAAGCTGGTCCGATTCGACGAACCGGCTCGGCGCCAGATAGCGGAGGGTTTCGGCGGGCAGGTGATCGACGGGGATCTGCTCCGCCCAGTCATGTATCGCATCCGTGTCGCCACTGTCCTCGACGACGAAATCGCTCGTGAGGGTCAC
This sequence comes from Amaricoccus sp. W119, assembly GCF_047275745.1. Lineage (NCBI taxonomy): Bacteria > Pseudomonadati > Pseudomonadota > Alphaproteobacteria > Rhodobacterales > Paracoccaceae > Amaricoccus > Amaricoccus sp. W119. The sequence continues at coordinate 33,171 of NZ_JBKQWU010000025.1, forward strand.
GAGGCCGCCGGGGCTCGTCAGTCGCGTCATGCGGTTGCCGAAGGTATCGATATAGGTTTGCACCGGGAGGCGCGGATTGGTCCGAACGCCACCGTCGCCAAGGATCGGCTTGACCTCGGGCCGCGGCGAAAGCGCGCAAAGCACGGGAGTTGGTCCGTCGCAGCGAAGGGTAATCTCGAAACCAGCACGAATGAACAACGCCAAGTCTCCTTCCTGGGATCCGGCCATCAAAACGACGCTCGGAAGGCGTCTTGGCCGTTCAACCGGGATCGGCGCGGTTTGTTCCGCGCGAAGGAGGCCGGTGGCGTGGAAAGGCGGCGAGGGATGGTGTCGTGGAGCCCGCGGCCGGTGGGCTCGTGACCGGTGGCCGGCGGGTCGGGTGCTCCCCGGCGCTCGCGGGCGCGGCCCCGCCAAACGAAAAATCCGCGCCGGATGGCGCGGATCGTCGAAGTCCGGTCCTGGCGTGGCCGGTCGCCCGGCCGTGTCCGTCAGCCCTGGCGGGCCTTGAACCGGCGCTGCGTCTTGTTGATCACAAAGACGCGACCCTTGCGGCGCACAACGCGGCAGTCGCGGTGGCGCTGCTTCAGGGAGCGAAGCGAATTCACGACCTTCATGGCCTCTCTCCTTTGTCAGCGGCGCGCGGAGCGATCCTGCGCCTTGTTGCGGTCAGCCCTTTCGGGCGGAATGTGGGGGCCAGACCCCGAAAGGGGAATGGTGGGCGTAACTGGGATTGAACCAGTGACCCCTTCGATGTCAACGAAGTGCTCTCCCGCTGAGCTATACGCCCGGGTGTCGGCGGCTCTCGCCTCCGAAACCGTGGCGTGTCCTTAAGGGAAGCCGTGCGAAGGTTCAAGTGATTTCCAAACGCACTCGCTTCGCATTATATTCGGCGGGGGGCAGGGCGCGGCGCGCCGAGGGAGGGTGCATGGACATTCCGGTCTATCTGCTGCGCGAGCCGTCGGAATATGCGTCCTGCGCCATCTTCAGTTCGCCCCATAGTGGCTCGCAATACCCCCCGGCGTTCCTGAGCGCCGCGCTGCTGGATCCGGTCCGGATCCGCTCCTCCGAGGACGCTTTCGTGGATGATCTGTTCGGGGGCGCGCCGGGTCATGGCGCGCCGCTCCTCGCCGCGACGGTCCCCCGCGCCTTCCTCGATCTCAACCGCGCGCCGGACGATCTCGATCCCGCGCTGATCGCCGGCGCGTCGCGCCGCTTTCTCAATCCCAGGATCGTGGCAGGGCTCGGTGTCATCCCGCGGGTGGTGGCCGAGGGGCGGCCGATCATGCATGGCAAGCTCTCGCTCGAGGAGGCGGAGCGGCGGATCACGACCTACTGGCATCCCTATCATGCCCGGCTCCGCGCGCTGATCGAGACGCAGCGATCCCGGTTCGGCATGGCGATCCTGTTCGATTGCCATTCGATGCCGCGCGATGCGCTGAACGCGGGGCTGGGCATCGGGCAGAAGCGGCCGAATATCGTGCTCGGCGACCGGTTCGGCGCGGCCTGCGACCGCTGGCTGGTCGACGCCGCGACGGCGATCTTCACCTCCGCGGGTTTCGTCGTGGCGCGGAACATGCCGTTCGCAGGCGGGTACATCACCCAGAACTACGGCCGGCCGGCGCATGGTGTGCAGGCGCTGCAGATCGAGGTGGACCGCGCCCTCTACATGGACGAGCAGACCATCGCGCGGTCGCCGGATTTCGCCGATGTGGCGCGGGCGATCGACGGCGCGATGCGGGAACTCTGTCTGCTCGGTCCGCGCGAGATGCGCGTCGCGGCGGAATAGCGCCCCCCTCGACGCGTCGGCGTTCCGCTCCGAAAGCTCCTCCCCCCAAAAAAAGAGGCCGTGCACAAGGCACGGCCCAAGTTTAGGGAGGAAACGCCCGTAGGGCGTGTGTGATGCAGCGCATCACGCGATCATATTTATGCGGCGGCGCAACAGAGGTCAAGCGCCCTGTGCCGTTCGATGTTCGCGCATCTTCGGAATCCGCGCATGGCCGGTAGAATTGTGATAATTATGTCACGATACCGCGCGTCTCATGGTAAAGCGCGCCCCAAAACGATCGCTTTCGCGCCGAATCTGGAGCGGATCGCATCCGCCGCGCGTTCGGCCTGGTGGCGTTTTCGCGCGCCGCTGTCGAGCAGATCGTCGCCGGGGTCGCATCGTGCCGCGGGCGCGAGATCGGAGAGGCCGACGCCGATCAGCCGGAACGGACCCTCGCGCAGGTCGCGAACGAGCGGCGCCTCGGCCGCGCGGAAGACGCGGTCGGCGAGCTGGGTCGGCGCGTCGAGCGTGTGCCGCCGGGTCAGAAGCGTGAAATTGGCGCGTTTCAACTTCAGAGTGACGGATTTTCCGCCGATCTCCTTGGCCTTCGCGCGGGCGGAAAGTTCCTCGCTCAGCAGCCAGAGATGGCGCCGCAGTGTCGCGAGGTCGCCGACGTCGCTCTCGAAGGTCGTCTCATGCGAGATCGATTTCGCTTCGCGGCTCGGGCTCACCGCGCGCGCGTCCTCGCCCTGCGCGAGCCGCCAGAGCCGGTCGCCGAGCGTGCCGAATCGCTCGATCAGATGCTTGCGCTCGCGGCGGCGCAGGTCGCCGATGGTGCGGATACCCTCGCGGCCGAGGCTTTCCACCGCCGAGGTCCCCACACCCCAGATCAGGCTCACGGGTTTCGGGTCGAGGAAGGACCGGGTTTCCGCGCGGCCGATGACGGCGAAGCCGCGCGGCTTGTCGAGGTCCGAGGCGATCTTGGCGAGGAACTTGTTGTGCGACAGCCCGACGGAGAGCGTGATCCCGACCTCCGCCTCGACCCGCGCCTGCAGCCGCGCGAGAAGCACGGCGGGCGGGGCGCCGTGCAGCCGTTCGGTCCCTGCGAGATCGAGGAACGCCTCGTCGAGCGACAGGGGCTCCACCAGCGGCGTGAGGTCGAGCATCATCGCCCGGATCTCGCGGCTGACCTCGACGTATTTCGCCATGCGCGGCGGGATCACCACCGCCTCGGGACAGAGCCTGAGCGCCTTGAACATCGGCATCGCCGAGCGGACACCCTTGATCCGCGCGATATAGCAGCAGGTCGAGACGACGCCGCGCTTGCCGCCGCCAATGATGACGGGCAGGTCACGCACCTCCGGATTGTCGCGCTTCTCGACCGAGGCATAGAAGGCGTCGCAATCGACATGAGCGGTGGAGAGCCGGGTCAGTTCGGCGTGCCGGACCTGACGCGGCGAACCGCAGGCCGGGCAGCGCCCGGCGGCGGAATGCGGTGTCAGGCAATCTCGGCACAGGGCGGGTATCATCATCGCGAGAGGATAGCAGGGCGCCGCGTCCCGCGCGAGCGGCCTCGGCCAGCGCCGTCAAGCCTGGCGCATCAGCACCCCGTACTGCGCATAGGAGCGGCGCAGCGGCGCCCAGACGGCGGTTCCGCCGATCGCTTCCGCCTCGGCCGAGAGCGCGCGGGCGAGATCGTCGCGCGGCGCGACATGGAAGCGGCGGAGCCAGGCGCGGAGCCCGGCGTCGAACCAGCGCGGCATGCAGGACTGGTCGCCGAAGTCGACGACATGAAGCTCGCCGCCCGGCGCGAGATGGCGCGCGGCTTCCGAGAGCGCGCCGCGCCAGTCGGGGATCATCGACAGGCTGTAGGAGAGGATCACGCCATCGAAACCCTGCCGGCCGAACAGCGCCCCGGCGTCGAAGGACCGCGCATCTCCGCTCTCGAGCCGCGCCCGGCGCCCGAGCCGCTTCGCCGCCGTGGCGAGCATCTCCGCGGAAATGTCGAGCCCGTAGACGCAGACCTCCGGGTGACGGCGCAGCACGCCCGCGAGATTGCGCCCGGTGCCGCAGGCGATCTCGAGCACATGACCCCTCGGCGGAGGTGCCAGCCGGTCGAGCAGGTGCTCGCGGCCGAGGAGATATGGCCGGCGGGTCAGGTCGTAGACATGCCGCTGGTGCCGGTAGATCCGGTCCATGAGTTCGGCATGGCTCGAACGGGCCGGGTTGGACGTAGCTCGATCGGGCGAGGCAGGTTCTGGCGAGGCCGGTTCTAGCGAGGCCGGGCCGGCCGGGAGCGGGCGGGTGCTCATGCCGTCTTCTTCCTGTAGAGATGGGTGGCGCCGTAGATCGCCGAACGGTCGGCCGCGGAGGCGGCTTCGGAGGTGGCCTGGTCGTAGTCCCAGCGCGCGAGAAGCTCCGGCGCCAGACGGCCGGGCAGGATGTCGGGAACACCCCCGGTCCGGAACAGGACCCGCGTGCCCGGCGCGGCGGTCCGGGTGATCTGGAGCCAGAGCGCGTCGAGCTGCGCATCGCTCATCCAGTCCTGCGCGTCGAGCAGCACATAGGCGTTGAGCCGTCCGGCGGGCTCGCCTTCGAGCAGATCGGTCAGCGAGCGGTTGAAGATGCGCGCGCGGGCCGCGTTCTCTCGGACGGTCTCGAAATTCGCCGGTGCGAGATAGGGCGGCAGCGCGGCGTCGGGCGCCGTGTCGTAACCGCGGGCCAGCGCCTGCCAGGCGAAGTAGTTCTCGCGGATCGGGAAATCGCAGATCAGCCGCCGCGCCCGCTCGCGCAGCACGGGGAGCACATCGCCGCCGCCATCCGCGGCGAGCTTGTCGTATTGCGCGGGTGGGATGCCGAGCCCGAAGAGCGCCGCCCGGCGGCGCGCGAGGAAGCGCACGGCGGCCGAATCGAGGAGCGGGTCGATCTCCGTCTCGAAGAAGCGGCGCTGATCCGCCAGCGTGCGCGCGGTCAGGAGCCGACGGAAATCGACGCCGCCGAGCCGGGCGAGGAGATGCGTCGCCCCGATGAAGCGCCCGAGCAGTCCGTGCCGGTGGAAGCCGCGGGTGAACATGGCGATCCGCCGGCCCTGGAGGCCACGCGCCTCCCAGTAGGCGCGGCTCTCGCCGTCGAGATTGGGCGCGAGGTAGCGGTCATAGAGCGCGGGATTGTGCCTCAGGTCCGCCGCGCCGAAGAAGCCGTGGAAGGCCGCGTGGTCGGGCAGATGCCGGGCGGCCGCGAGCTTCAGCCGGCAGAGCGCCACATGCGCGGGCGAAAGGTCCACCGCCGTCACCGACGCCGGTCCCGCGGTCAGATAGGACATGAGGTTGCAACCGCCCGAGGCGATGCAGATCACCCGGTCCCGCGGTCCCAGGTCGAGCGCGGTCATGTCCGCGACCGGGTCTTCCCAGATCTGCGCGTAGACGAGGTCCTGGAACAGCCGGGCGAACAGCCGTTCGAGCAATGCGACCGGCGCGGAGGTGGAGTTCCCCCGCACGGCGTCGCGGAGCTGGTCGGCGGAGGTCGGGACTTCGGTCAGGGCCATCAGGCGGCCGCTCCTGTCTTGCCGGTGGCGGGCTCGGCCTCCGGCTGGTTGGAAATGGCGCGAATCGCGGCACGGCGGCGGTGCTGGGCCGCCCAGTCGATCAGGCGGAGCGCGCCGTCCGGCTCCTCGCCGACGGCGGTGCAGCTCTCGACCCAGTCGCCGGTGTTCACATAGGCGATTTCGCCGATCCGCCGGAGCTGGGCCGCGTGGATATGGCCGCAGATGATGCCGTCATAGCCGTTGCGGCGCGCCTCGTCGGCGAGGACGGATTCGTATTCGCCGATATAGTTGACGGCCTGTTTCACCTGGCTCTTGCACCAGTTCGAGAGCGACCAGTAGGGCCGGCCCCAGAGCGCGCGAAGCCTGTTGAGCCGGGTGTTGAGCCAGAGCGCGACCTCGTAGGCCACGTCGCCGACATGGGCGAGCCATTTGGCATTCATCACCACCGCGTCGAACTGGTCGCCGTGGGTGACGAGAAAGCGCCTGCCGTCCGCCGTCTTGTGCACGGCCTGCTGGACGACCTCGATACCGCCGAAATGCGTCCCGGGATAGGCGCGGGCGACCTCGTCGTGGTTGCCGGGGATGAAGACGATCCGCGCGCCGGCATGGGCCTTGACGAGCAATGCCTGAACCACGTCGTTATGGCTCTGCGGCCAGTGCCAGCCGCGGCGCAGGCGCCAGCCGTCGAAGATGTCGCCGACGAGATACCAGGTCTCCGCCTCGGTCCGCGCGAGGAAATCGAGCAGCATTTCCGCCTGACAGCCGCGGGTGCCGAGATGGACATCGGAGAGAAAGATGGTTCGATACCGCACGCCGCTCCCGCCGCCCTTGCTACGTCCTGGCGGTTGTCTAGCGCGGGCGTGCGACGGAAATGTCGCGCCGCGGCGAAGGTTCCGTGAAGCTCGCGTGTCGGGATTGTGTCAGCGCGGCGGCAGTTCGGCGACGATCGTCTCGGCCGCGGCCCGCGGGTCGGCGGCGGCCCAGACCGGGCGGCCGACGACGATGTGATCCGCCCCCGCCGCGATCGCATCGCCGGGCGTCATGACCCGTTTCTGGTCGCCGAGCGCGCTGCCCGCCGGGCGCACGCCGGGGGTGACGATGAGCCGTCCCGTCGCCTCGGGCAGTGCCCGGATCGCCACCGCCTCGCGCGGCGAGGCGATGACACCATCGGCGCCGGCGAGAAACGCGCGGCGCGCGCGTTCGGTCACGAGATCCTCGACCGCTCCGGGAACGATCATCGCCGCGTCGAGGTCGTCGCGGTCGAGCGAGGTCAGGATCGTCACTGCGAGGATCTTCGTCGCCGCCTTGCCCCGCCCGGCCACGGCGGCGCGGACCACATGCGGATCGCCATGCACCGTCAGGAAGTCGAGATCGAAGGCCGCGAGGCCGCGCGTCGCCGCCTCGACGGTCGCGGAAATGTCGAAGAGCTTCATGTCGAGAAAGACGCGCTTGCCCATCCCCTTCAGCTCGTTCGCGACCGCGAGCCCGCCGGTCGTCAGCATCCCGAGGCCGATCTTGTAGAAGACCGCGCGCGAGCCGAGCCGCTCCACGAGTTCCAGCGCCGCGGGGGCATGCGGCAGGTCGAGGCCGATTATCAGGCGGTCGTCGGGCAGGCGGTCATCGGACATTTCCGGCTCCGGTTTCGCGGCGTGCCGCCGGAAATGCGGGAGCGGGATCGGGGAGTCAAGGCGGGAGCCCCGGGGGCCGGGGAAGGGCGGGCGGGCGCGGCCACCGCCGCGCCCGGGTCCCCGGATCAGAACCGCAGTCCGAGGGCGAAGCCGCCCAGCAGGTAGCAGAAGAAGGTGATCAGGATGATGCCGACGATGTTGAGCACGAAACCGCCCCGGGCCATCTGCGCGATCGTCACCGCGCCGGTCCCGAAGACGATGGCGTTGGGCGGCGTGCCGACCGGCAGCATGAAGGCGNCGAAACCGCCCCGGGCCATCTGCGCGATCGTCACCGCGCCGGTCCCGAAGACGATGGCGTTGGGCGGCGTGCCGACCGGCAGCATGAAGGCGCAGGTGGCCGCGAAGGCCGCCGGGATCAGGAGCGTCATCGGATCGGCGTTGATCCCGACCGCGACCCCGCCCAGCACCGGGATGAAGGTCGCGGCGGTCGCGGTGTTGCTGGTGATCTCGGTCAGGAACAGCACGATCGTCACCACGGCGGCGACGAGGGCCACGATCGGCAGCACGCCGAGCCCGGTCACCTGCTGGCCGAACCAGCCGTCGAGGCCGGTGGCCGCGACCGCGCTCGCGAGGCTGAGGCCGCCGCCGAAGAGCAGCAGCACGCCCCAGGGCAGGCCGTCCTCGGCATCCTTCCAGTTCAGCACCATCTCCGTCCGGCCGCGCGCGGGCATCAGGAACATGGCGATTCCGGCGGCGATGGCGATCGCGGTATCGTCCATGTCGCCGAACCAGCCGAGGTGGTCGCCGATGAACGGAAGGCTCGCGAGCAGCCCCGGCACCACCCAGAGGAACGCCGCCGAGCCGAAGACGATCATCACCATCTTCTCGCCCTGGCTGAGCTCCCCGAGCTTCGCGATCTCGTCGTCGATCATCTGCCGCCCGCCCGGGATCTCCTTCAGATCGAACCGGTAGAGCACATAGGTCATCAGGAACCAGCCGATCACGATGAAGACGGCGGCGACCGGAACCCCGAGCATCATCCATTCGAGAAAGCCGATCTCGCGGCCGAGCTCATCGGCGGCGTAGCCCGCGACGATGGCATTGGGCGGGCTGCCGAGCAGCGTGCCGAGCCCGCCCATCGTCGCCGACCAGGCGATGGCGAGCACGAGGCAGACGCCGAAGCGGCGGATGTTCTCGTCCTTGATGAAATCCATGTGGCCGGGCTTGTGCTCCGGGATCACGCCCGAACCGGTGCGCTCGGCGACGAGCGTCAGGACCGACATGCCGATCGGCAGCATCATGAGCGTCGTCGCGGTGTTGGAGACCCACATCGAGAGAAACCCGGTCGCGACCATGAGGCCGAGCACGATCCGCTTCGGCTCGACCCCAACGCGGCGCAGCGTCAGGAGCGCGATCCGCCGGTGCAGGTTCCACTTCTCCATGGCGATCGCAATGAGGAAGCCGCCGAGGAAAAGGAAGACGATGGAACTCGCATAAGGAGCGGTGGCCTCGGAGACCGTGCGCTCGGTCAGCATCGGGATCAGCACGATCGGAATGAGCGAGGTCGCGGCGAGCGGGATCGCCTCGGTCATCCACCAGACCGCCATCAGCGTCGCGATCGTCGCCACCCAGCGCGCATCCGGCGTCAGCCCCTCGGTCGCGCCGAGCGCGATCCAGACCACGAGCGCGGCGACCAGCCCGCCGATACGCAACCCCCAGGTGAGTCCCGCGGAACGATGGCTCGGCCCCTCGTCCTCGATATACTCCTCATACTCACCTTGCTGCCGGATTTCCTCGGCCATCGCTCCCCCCGGGTTCCTCGTTGCTTTTCAGAGACTATTGCGACGAAATGCTGGCGAGGCAATACAATCCGGTGGAGGGGAGAACGGTGGGCGGCGCCCCGCCTTGCGCCGCGCGCCCCGGTGTATCCGTCTTGCAGCACGGAGGTGTAGCATGGGCGCATTGAACATCCGGGATCTCGGGGACGAGCGAAAGGCAGCGCTTACTGCGGAAGCGAAGGCGCGGGGGCTGTCGGTCTCCGAACTCGCCCGGCGGTTCATTGACGAGGGGATCGACCGCGCGCAGGCCGAGCGGGCGCGCGAGGCATGGGTCGCGGAGGCGCGGGAGGGATTCGTTCACGAGGCGGAGCATCTCGCGGCACATGGCGCATCGCTCGCGCGGTATCGGTGGATTCGGGCCGGGCTGTGACTCGGTGGGGGCGAACGCTCGCGAAACGCTCACCGCGAAATATTTCTTACGACAAACAGAAACTCCAAGCCAAGATCGCGAAGAAAATTTATCGAGTCATGCACATCAATTTCGTATACTGGCCAGTATGAAAAGTTTAGTGAGCTGGGAATGAAATCTCCCTCATGCGCGATTCTATTTCGCCACTCCCAGATCCTATCAAGATTGGCTTTTGTCTGGCGGGGATCTTTCTGAGTGAGTTCTTGGTGGGTGAGCCAAATCCTCACGTCGATGATTTTAAATACATCAGAAATCTTAGATGAGGATACGAATGATTTGTAGGAATTATTCTTACGTAAGTGGAGGTCGATCTCGTTTGAGAGGGTTGCTGATCCGTCGGACGTTAAACAAGAGTAGGGAATCTCCATTCTTACGTTTCCGTTCCGAGATCTAGCACGATCAACCACCTCGATCCGGATGATTTCGTGGATCAGAAAATCGAATGCTCCGACGGCAAGTAGCAACGCTCCGCGCAGAGCGGCTGATTGTGTGCCGCTTGGCAAGGCAGCCGACGCCTTGAGCAGGCTTGACGCGTCGTTGAGACAACGTTGGAATGCGTCCTCGGAAAAAATAAATCTCAAAGCTTGATATCGGCAATTAACTGGAGGATCTTTTGCGCCCCGTCGCCGTATATATTATTGAATTTCTTAACGCTAGACAATTGATTTTTCGCAACAGAGCCGGACGATTTGATTTCTTCGCTAGACAGAGAGAATACAGGTTTCGATAGGTCTTGAGAAATCGCCATAAGGCTATTAAAGTCGGGCACTTCCATCAGAAAATGAGTTGGATCGGCATTCGCTTTTAAGTAAATTTCATTTGAAAGCAACAGGTTGGCGGAGTTTAGTGCATTGTAGAGATCAGTCGAGATAATCGCTTTGAGATCGTCAAACCACTTCTCGAATGCCCGCGTCGGGCGCTCTTCGCCGTCCCGCATCCTTTTTCTGTAATTCTGCACGACCGATCCGAGAAACTTGACTGGCTTCCCATTCCAAGGATAGTCGGCCTGCCGCAAGATTGCATTCAAGCCTGCGGACTTTGACCATTCGGTCCAGAGCGGCAGAGTTTTTGCCAACGAGCGAAGCGCCATGCCCGAGAAAAAATCTGGAGCCATTGGAATAACAAATGCATCACTGCTCATGAGTATATTTTGATTGAGAGATCCCAAACTTGGGCTGAGATCAATTAGTACGACATCTATCGAATTTTTTTCTGCCGCTATTTTCATGGCGTGTGACAGAGCGCCGGGAATATTCTGAAAATTAGCAAGAGATCCCGATAGTTCATGAGCTATCGATAGGCGGCTTTCATATTCGGATAAGCCAACGTGGCCCGGCAGTATGAACAGATTGGCTCGCTCGGGGACAGACTGAACTTCTGCGACCGATATCGGACGTGGTCGTCCGTCGAACGCTGGCGCTACAGCATCGCGAATGTTTCTCGGATTATCGAGTTGGGTTGATTCGTAGGGATAATTGTCAACTTGTGAATACTCCAGAACCAATCCGGTAAGATTACATTGTGGATCGCAATCAACTAATAGAACTTTTTTACCAAGTTCTGCAAGTTTCCATCCAATATTAAAGGCTGAAGTTGTTTTAGATACACCGCCTTTATGATTAAAGAATGAAATCTTTGGTGCTATCTTCGTTGCCAATTTTACGCTCCGAGCCGGCTGGTGTAGATTACTTCTGCCAAATCAATCGGCGGTTGTTAGCTAATGCGATGCATAGAGCTTTAAGGTGGCTATGTGAAGGTGCGTTAGGCGACTATAGGCAAGCGAGGGGCGCAACCTTGTCCCACACCCCCTCCCTCCCTACCTAATCCCCTGAGATCCCCCACCCGCTGCGCCGCGAGGCGGGCAGCATTGGGGGGATGCCGGAGAGGGAGATATTGATGAATTTCGAGAAGTTCTCGGAACGGGCCCGCGGCTTTGTTCAGGCCGCGCAGACGATCGCGCTGCGCGAGGGCAATCAGCGGTTCATGCCGGAGCATCTGCTCAAGGCGCTGCTCGACGACGACCAGGGGCTGGCGAACAACCTCATCAAGGCCGCGGGCGGCGATCCGCAACTCGTTCGCGCGACGAACGAGGCGGCGGTCAACAAGCTGCCGAAGGTCGAGGGCGGCGACGGGCAGCTTTATATCGACACCCAGACGGGCAAGGTGCTCGCCGAGGCGGAGAAGATCGCGACGCAGGCGAAGGACAGTTTCGTCACCGTCGAACGGCTCCTGACCGCGCTTGCCATCGTGAAATCGGCGGCGAATGACGCGCTGAAGGCCGGGGGCGTGACGCCGAACGGGCTCAACACCGCCATCAATGACCTGCGCAAGGGGCGCACGGCCGATACCGCGACGGCGGAGCAGGGCTATGACGCGCTCCGCAAATACGCGCGCGACCTGACCGAGGCGGCGCGCGAGGGCAAGATCGACCCGATCATCGGCCGCGACGAGGAAATCCGCCGCTCGATGCAGGTGCTGAGCCGGCGCACGAAGAACAATCCGGTGCTGATCGGTGAACCCGGCGTCGGCAAGACGGCGATCGCCGAGGGCTTGGCCTTGCGGATCGTCAACGGCGACGTGCCCGAGAGCCTCGCGGACAAGCAGCTTCTCGCGCTCGACATGGGCGCCTTGATCGCCGGTGCGAAATACCGGGGCGAGTTCGAGGAACGGCTGAAGTCGGTGCTCTCCGAGATCCAGGCGGCGGCGGGCGAGATCATCCTCTTCATCGACGAGATGCACACGCTCGTCGGCGCCGGCAAGGCGGATGGCGCGATGGATGCGTCGAACCTCCTGAAACCGGCGCTGGCGCGGGGTGAGTTGCACTGCGTCGGTGCGACGACGCTCGACGAATACCGCAAGCATGTCGAGAAGGACCCGGCGCTGGCCCGGCGGTTCCAGCCGGTCTTCGTCGCCGAGCCGACGGTCGAGGACACGATCTCGATCCTGCGCGGCATCAAGGAGAAATACGAGGTTCACCACGGCGTGCGGGTCACGGATTCCGCGCTGGTGGCGGCGGCGACGCTCAGCCATCGCTACATCGCCGACCGGTTCCTGCCGGACAAGGCGATCGACCTGATGGACGAGGCCGCCTCGCGGCTCCGCATGGCGGTGGATTCGAAGCCCGAGGAACTCGACGCGCTCGACCGCGAGATCCTGCAGAAGCAGATCGAATCCGAGGCGCTGAAGGTCGAGAAGGATCAGGCGAGCCAGGACCGGCTGCAGAAGCTGCTGGTCGAGCTTTCCGCGTTGCAGGACCGTTCCGCCGAGATGACGGCGCAGTGGCAGGCCGAGCGCGACAAGATGAAGGGCGCGGCGGAGCTGAAGGAGAAGCTCGATCAGGCGCGCGTGGAACTCGACAACGCCAAACGGGTCGGCAATCTCGCCGAGGCCGGGCGGCTCTCCTATGGCGTGATCCCGCAGCTCGAGCAGGAGCTTCAGGCGGCGGAGGCCAAGGGCGGCGACGCGCTGGTCGAGGAGGCGGTGACGCCCGAGCAGATCGCGCAGGTGGTCGAGCGCTGGACCGGCATTCCGGTGGACCGGATGCTGGAGGGCGAGCGCGAGAAGCTCCTGCACATGGAGGAGTCGCTGGGCAAGCGCGTGATCGGCCAGCGGGAAGCGGTGGTCGCGGTCTCGAACGCGGTCCGGCGCGCGCGGGCGGGTCTCAACGATCCGAACCGGCCGCTCGGCTCGTTCCTGTTCCTCGGGCCGACCGGTGTCGGCAAGACCGAGCTCACCAAGGCGCTCGCGGCGTTCCTCTTCGACGACGACCAGGCGATGGTCCGGATCGACATGAGCGAATACATGGAGAAGCACTCCGTCGCCCGTCTGATCGGCGCGCCTCCGGGCTATGTCGGTTATGACGAGGGCGGCGTGCTTACGGAGGCGGTGCGGCGGCGTCCGTACCAGGTGATCCTGTTCGACGAGGTCGAGAAGGCGCATCCGGACGTGTTCAACGTGCTGCTGCAGGTTCTCGACGACGGCCGTCTCACCGACAGCCAGGGGCGCGTGGTCGATTTCAAGAACACGCTGATCATCCTGACCTCGAACCTCGGCTCGCAGGCTCTCTCGACCCTGCCCGAAGGCGCGCCGGCGGAAGGGGCGCGCGATCAGGTGATGGCGGCGGTGCGCGCGCATTTCCGGCCGGAGTTCCTGAACCGGCTCGACGAGATCGTGCTCTTCGACCGGCTGACGCGGGCCAACATGGACGGGATCGTGCGAATCCAGATCGCGACGCTCCAGAAGCGGCTCGCGGGGCGCGACATCTCGCTCGAGGTGACGGAGGCGGCCGAGACCTGGCTCGCGAACCGGGGCTACGACCCGGTTTACGGCGCCCGCCCCCTGAAGCGGGTGATCCAGAAGGCGCTGCAGGACCCCCTCGCCGAGAAGCTGCTCGCAGGCGAGGTCATGGACGGCGCGGTGGTGAAGGTCGGCGCGGATTCGGAAGGCCTGACCTTCGGCGAGACGGCCGAACCGAAGAAACCGGCGGCGGTGCACTGAGCGCCGGCGAACAGGGTGGGTGGATTCCATCGCGAAGCGCAACGGCTCAAGCAAACCGGATCTGGACGTCCCTGCCAAGTTCGGAGAGGAACGCCTCGACCGGGGATGTGTA
>NZ_JBKQWU010000026.1:0-46742 GCF_047275745.1 Amaricoccus sp. W119
ATCCGAGGTCTCCGCGCTCGAAGCTCCTCCGTGCTCATTCTCACCCATCTCAACACCTCCGTCGGCCCAAATTAAGCCGTCTGGGATGTCTCAAGAAACCCTGGGGCGGAGGACGAGCGAGCCCGACATCAGTACGAATTCGTTGTGCGTGTCGCTCGCGAGCTTGCCGATCTCGTTCAGGAGCGCGGTGGCGTCGCGGAATTCCTCCTCGCTCAGGCGCACCTCGCGGATGAAGCCATGCAGATGCCGGACGAGCGCGACCATGATCTCGCGCAGGCGCGGGTCCTCGGTCCGTTCCATCACCTTCACGACGGCTTCGGTGACATCCGCTTCGGTCCTGATCGCCATGGCTCTCCCTTTTGTTCGATGGACGAGGGCTGTGTGTCAGATAATCGATTTTCTGTCAAGTATCGCTGGGCGGGTTTTGAGCGTACCGCACCGTGCGTGCCTGATCTTATGCGATAATGCACATATTATCATGCATTGCCTGCAAAATTTGCCCAAAGAGCGGCCCGGGACAGGATGTAAGCCGGTTTGGCGTTGACATAGATCATCGTTTATACGTATCTGCGTCGATGACGCGAGGAGAAACGCCATGTCGGCCAGGACCGCGTCCATGCTCCGGGAGCTCGGCGCGATGGCGAGCCTGCCGGGCGAGGACGGCAAGAACACGATCTCGAGCCAGCTCGTCGGCCGCCTCCGCGAGGCGATCGTCTCGGGTGCGATCCCCGCCGGCTCCAAGATCAATCTCGACGCCGAGAAGACCCGGTTCCAGGTCAGCCTCAGCCCGTTGCGCGAGGCACTGGCACGGCTGATCTCGGACGGACTGGTGCGCTTCGAGGACAATCGCGGCTATCGGGTGGCGCCGGTCTCGCTCGCCGATTTCGAGGAGATCGCGCGGCTGCGCGACCAGTTCGAGACCTACGCGTTGCGGGAGGCCATCGCGCGCGGCGACCTCGCCTGGGAGAGCGAGGTGATGCGGGCGCTGCATCTCGTGAACCGGACGGTACGCGACGCTTCCCGGCCCGGGTCGCTGGAAGCTTGGGAGGCGGTGCATCGGGCCTTTCATCTGACGCTGATCGCCGGAAGCGGCATGCCGATCCTGCTCCGGTTCTGTTCGATGCTGCTCAATCTCAACGATCGCTATCGGCGGACCTTTCTTCGGCGGACCTCAGGCGATCGGAACGTGATGATGGAGCACAGCGAGATCGCGCAGGCGGCGGTCGCGCGCGACGCCGATCATGCCTGCGACCGGCTGCGCGAGCATCTCGCGCGCACCGCGACCAACCTCAGGCGGCATCTCGTCGAGCAGGGTATCGAATAGAGGCGCCGCCGTGTCCGGGGGCCGCGCCCGGGGTGGCGCGGGAAGATCAATGGAGGGATGAATGACGGATTCGCGGCGGCGACCGATAGGTCTCGCGCATTTCTCGGCGATCGGTGTCGAACCGGCCGAATTCGTGACGCGCGCGGCGGCCGCGGGTTTCGGCGCGGTCGGATTTCGCCTTTTCCCGGCCTTTCCCGGCGCGCCGTATTATACGTTGCGGGCCGGCGGCCCGGCGGCGCGCGAGGTTCGCCTGCGGCTCGACGATACGGGACTTGCGCTCCATGACATCGAATTCGTCGTGATCGGCGCGGATTTCGATCCCGCGTCCGTCCGCCCGGTGCTCGGGGACGCGGCGGAGCTTGGCGCGCGCCGCCTCAGCGTCTGCGGCGACGATCCCGACCCGTCCCGGTTCGCCGACCGTTTCGCCGCGCTCTGCGCCGTCGCGGCGGAGGTCGGCATGGCGGTCGATCTCGAGAACATGGGCTGGCGGGCGGTTCGCGGCTTCGCCGACAGCATCGCCGCGGTCGAGGCCGCCGGGGCACCGAACGGCGGCGTGCTGGTCGACGCGCTCCACTTCTTCCGGAACGGCGGCGCGCTCGCGGACCTCGCCGCCGCGGAGCCGGCGCTGATCCGTCACGCGCAGCTCTGCGATGTCCGGGGTCCCGCGCCCGGCGACGACGAGGCGAGGATCGCCGAGGCGCGCGCCGGACGCTTCGCCCCGGGAGAGGGTGACCTGCCGCTCGCGGACCTGCTCGCCGCGGTGCCGGAGGAGGCGGCCGTCTCCGTCGAGGTGCCGATCGACGCGGCGACCTCGGTGGAGAGGCACCTCGCCCGCCTGTTCGAGGGAGCCAGCCGCGTCATGAGCGGAACGACGGCCTGAGCGATCGTCGGCGCGAACAGCGGGACCACGCGAGCCAGGTCGCGGCGCACATCCGCGGACAGTGGACCGCCGGGACCCGCCTCCCGCCTCCCGGAACCAGCGTATGGCAACGCCGAGGGCCGCCGAGGATGGCGGCGCCCTCTATCCATCGCGCTCCCCGGCTTCATTGCAGGTCGGTATGCCTGCTGGAAGACTCGACGCGGTTGGCGGCCAAGGTGGCCGGCCTGCCGCGGTCAGGCGGAATGTCATGACCCGAGCGTGGCGCATCCGGGCTTGACGCAAGATTGGCGCTGGCTCGGCGGACGGGGCAATTATCGCAATACGACGCGCGTGTCGCTTGCCTTGGCCTGGGCGGGGTAGCAGGCTCGCAAGAAGCGACTCGACGGCTGCTACGACATGACGAGCGGGGCCCGACTGCCAAGAGGGCCCGGTTGCGCTCGCGTCCCGGCGGTATCTCCGAACCGGGAGTCCAGCCGTCTGGTCGGGGAAAAGGGGGAGACCAAGCACATGCCCAAGCAACTATGGATCTGGTCCATCACCGCGGCGCTGGCCGGATTCCTGTTCGGTTTCGACACGGTGGTGATTTCCGGCGCCGACCAGCAGCTTCAGGATCTCTGGCAGAGCTCCGACCTGTTCCACGGCATGGTCGTGATGGCGATGGCGCTCTGGGGCACGGTCGTCGGCGCGCTGGTCGGCGGCTATCCGACCAACAAATACGGCAGAAAGACCACGCTGATCTGGATCGGCGTGCTCTATACGGTCTCCGCCATAGGCTGCGCCGTGGTGAGCGACCCCTACAGCTTCGCCTTCTTCCGCTTCGTCGGCGGCCTCGGCGTCGGCGCCTCCACGATCGCGGCGCCCGCCTATATCTCGGAGATCGCGCCCCGGGCGCACCGCGGCAAGCTCGTCGGGCTCTACCAGTTCAACATCGTCTTCGGCATCCTCGTCGCCTTCTTCTCGAACTACCTGCTGAGCGGCATCGGCGAGGGCGCGTGGCGCTGGATGCTCGGGATCGAGGCGGTTCCGGCGATCGCCTATACCTTCTTCGCGATGACGATCCCGCGCAGCCCGCGCTGGCTCATCATGCAGGGTCGGTTCGATGAGGCGCGGCAGGTGCTGATGCTCGCCGATCCGAACCGCGACATCGACGCGGCCTTCGCGCAGATGAAGGGCGAGATCGACGAGGAAGCCAAGGCGGGCGATGTCACCATCTTCGACAAGCGCTTCCGCTTCATCCTGATGCTGGCCTTCTTCATCGCCTTCTTCAACCAGATGTCGGGCATCAACGCGATCCTCTACTACGCGCCCCGCATCTTCCAGGAGGCGGGCCTCGGCGAAAGCACGGCGCTTCTGAGCAGCATCGGCGTCGGCGCGGTCAACATGATAGCGACCGGGATCGGCGTCTATCTCATCGACCGGGTGGGGCGGAAGACGCTGATGTATATCGGCTCGATCGGCTACATCTTCTCGCTCACGATGGTAGCGCTCGCATTCGGTCTCGGCTGGGGCGGGCTCTGGGTGCCGTTCTTCCTGTTCTTCTTCATCGCCAGCCATGCGATCGGACAGGGCACGGTGATCTGGGTCTTCATCTCGGAGATCTTCCCGAACCGGCTGCGCGGCTATGGCCAGTCCTTCGGAAGCTCGGTGCACTGGCTGCTCGCCGCGGCGGTTCCGGCCTTCATCCCGGTCGCCTTCGGCACGATCGGGCCGGCGGCGGTCTTCGCGATCTTCGCCGCGACAATGGTGCTGCAACTCCTGTTCGTCGCATTCATGATGCCGGAGACCAAGGGCGTCTCGCTCGAAGACCTCGCGAGACAGCTCATCGGCAAGGACGCCCGGAAGGCCGCGATCGCCTGACCCGGGTCAATACGTAGAGCGGCGCCCACTGGGGCGCCGCCCGACCTTCCCACGCGGCGCGGATGTCCGGGTTGAGCGCGGGGCAGAGAGGATTCGTGACCTTCCCGGAACTCTCCGATCCGGACCTGTTCGCGGCTGTGGAAGGTGACATTCTGACAACATAAGACTGACTCTCGGCCTCATGAGTGCCGGCGGGTCGATCCGCACCGCCTGGTGTCGGAATCGTCGCGCGGGACCGCGGCTGTCAGGCGCGCGCGGCGGGCTCCGGGGCGGCGAGCGGCGGCGGGCGGGTGGCCGTGCGGGCAATCATCCACGGCGCGAGTTCGCTGACGCCTTGTCCGATCGCGAGCAGCGCCGCCGCGACGCCGCCGGTGAGGCGCGCGTCCGGTCCGAGTTCGCTCGTGGTGAATTCGATCGATGGCGAGATGGCGCGGTGGGTGGTGACCTCGATGCTCGAATTGAGCCCGTCGAGCACGAAGGGTTTCGCATTCCCGAGCAGCCCGCCGACGCAGACGACCTTCGGCGCGATGATCTTCGCCGCGTTCGCCAGCGCGCGCCCGAGATAGCGGCCGGATTCGAAGAGGACGCGCTGGCAGGCGGCGTCGCCCGCCTCGGCCGCGGCCACGATCTCGCGCAGCGTTTCCCGCTCCGAATCCGAGCCGCGCAGGCTCTGGACGATCGCCCGTTCCGAGACGACCGTCGCGAGGCAGCCCCGGTTGCCGCAGAAACAGACGGCGCCACCCTGCTCGACCACCATATGGCCGATCTGTCCCGCCATGCCGTCGCCGCCGCGGTGAACCCTGCCGTCGATGATGAGGCCGCTGCCTATCCCTTCGGAACAGGTGACGTTCAGGAAACAGTCCGCGCCCCTGCCCGCCCCCCAGGTCCATTCCGCCAGCGCGTCGAAATTGGCGTCGTTGTCGGCGATGACCGGGACCTCGAACGCGCGCTCCAGGATCGCCCGGATATCGACCTCTCTCCAGCCGGGGAGCCGGGCCGCGGCCCAGGGCGCGATGGCCCCGGTGGCGCGGTCGATCGGCGCCTCCACGCCGAGGGCGATGGCGCTCACCGGCCTCCGCGCCGCCTCACCGCCGAGCGCGCGGATCAGCGCGATCACGGCCTCGGGGCCGCCGCTCCCCGGCAGCGCGGCGTCGAACCGGGTCTCCGCCGCGAAGTCGAGCCACGCCGCTTCGACCGACGAGGCGCCGACGCGGATCGAGACGATCGCGCTCCGCCCGGCGGTGAGTTCGACCAGCGCCTCGCGGCCGTTGACGCGCCTGAGTTCTACGACTCCATCGGCGCGGAGCGCCTGCACGATGTTGTTGATCGTCGCCGGCGCCAGTTCCGTCCTGCGCGAGAGCGCCGCCTGCGACGAGGGGCCGTCGGAGCGCAGCGTCTCGATCACCAGATCGACATTGCCGGTCTTGCGGCTCCGCCGGGTCGTGCCTGCCACGTTCATGCCCTCGATCCGTATTCCGAAGCTCCGGTAGACAGCGGGGACCGCGGTCGGTCAACCCGGCCCGGCGACGCATGGTCCCCGACGCCGGCGGTGCTAGAGATTTCCCCGCGCGTACTGATCGGCGATGTAGGCGCTGGCGCGGACGGTCAGCGCCATGATCGTGAGCGTCGTGCCCGCCGTGCCGCTGCTCGCGAAACTGCTCGCGTCGGTGACGAAGACGTTCGGCGCGTCCCAGCACTGGTTGTTCCCGTTCAAGACCGAGGTCGCCGGATCGCTTCCCATGCGCGCGCCGCCGCTCTCGTGGATCGCGGCGCCCATCGACATGCTGCCGGTGAAGTTCTGGCGGAACAGGAACCGGCTGAACGGATCGGCCTCGGGGAAAGCGCCCTTCGGGCCTTCCTCGAGGCCGAGCGCCGAACCGCTGAACTCGACCTCGAACCCGGCGTTGGCGACCATCTCCTTCATCGAAGCCACCTGCGCGCGGAGCATCTTCTTCTCGTTCTCGCCCATGGCGCAGCTGATATGCGGGATCGGGATGCCCCACCTGTCCTTCCGGCGCGGATGGAGCGAGACCGAGTTCTCGCGGTTCGCCAGCATCTCGCCGAACCCCATGAAGGCGTATTTCGCATCGCTCTCCGGCCGCGCGACCAGCCTCCCGGCAGTACCCTGATAGGCATAGCCGCGCAGGAAGTCGTCGTTGGTCACGGTGTCGAGATTTTCGAATCTCGGCACGTAGACGCCGCCGGTCACGCCATAGAACGGGTCGGAGGGCACGGTGTCGTCGAGCTCGAAGCCCTTCCGGCCGGGGATCGTGCCCATGATCATGCTCGGCACCTGATCCATGAAGTAGCGGCCGAGCACGCCGGAACTGTTGCCGATCCCGTTCGGGTGCTTGGGCGAGGCGGAGTTCAGGAGCAGCCGCACCGATTCGATCGGCGAGGCGCAGACGACGACGATCGGAGCGTCGACGGTCCGGACCTCGCGCGTCAGCCGGTCGACATATTCGACGCCGGTCGCCTTGCCCGTGCCCGGATCGGTCAGGATGCGGCGCACGACGGCGTTGGGGCGGGTCGTCAGCCGGCCGGTCTCGCGCGCGGCGAGGATCGGCTGCGGCACGCGCCTCGCATTGGGCGGCATGTAGCGCCAGGCGACGGGATGCCGGTCGGGCCAGCGCGCCTCGGTCGCCGCCTTGAATGCCGCCTCCGCCCCGGTGAGCTTCGAGGCGCCCTTGTACTTGCCGCTCGGCAGGTTGCGCACATTGTCCTGACCGCCGTAGATCCCGAGAAATTCCTCCACATGGTCGTAATAGGGCGCGAGTTCCTCGTAGGAGATCGGCCAGTCCTCGCCATATCCGTCACGCGAGGCGGCCTTGAAGTCGTAGTCCGTCCAGCGCAGCAACATGCGCCCATAGGTATGAAGCCGACCGCCAAGCTGCTTGCCGCGTATCCAGAGAAACGGCTTGCCGGGCGGGGTCGAATAGGGGTTCTCGCGGTCATTGACGAAGAGGTGCTTGAGCTGCTTGCCGTAGAAGGCCACCTTCGACTGCGTCGGCTGGCCGGTGACGGCCGCCTGCGCCCGCGCCCAGAGCTGGATGCCCTTCTCGCCCGGCCCCTTGAAATTGGGTTTGAAATCCGCCTCGGTGATGTCGCGGCCGAATTCGAGCAGCGTGACGTTGAGCCCGCGTTCGGTCAGTTCCTTGGCGGCGAAGCTGCCGGAAGCGCCCGAGCCGATCACCAGCGCATCGATCTTGGTCATGTCGAAACTCCATCCATCCCAGAAGAGGGAGACCTCGGACGGGACCCCTCAGGTTTTTCTCGGTCCGCGACGCGGACCGGCCCTCGGCCGCGGTCCTCGTCGTCGACGGTGATCGGCTTCTCGTCGATGACCCGCGCCTCCGTCCGCATCGCGCGCCCGTCGCCACCGCCGGGCGTTCGGGGTGAACGGCGGTCAGGTCATCCGGCGGTCTCAAACTTCGGCGAAGGCGACGAAGGCGGGGGACGAGACGGGCGTCTCGCCGATCCTGGTGAGCCCGCCGGTCCGGGGATCGACGCGATAGGCCAGGACCGCGTTCGCCGGCCGGTCCGCGACGAGCACGAACGAGCCCGCGGGGTCGAACGCGAAGCTCCGCGCGGCGAGGCCGGGATGCACGGACTTGGCCAGCGGGACGTGCCCTTCGCGCCGGAGTTGGCCGCCCTCCGCGATGCTGAACCAGGCGAGCGAGTCCTCGCCGCGGTTGTTGACGTAGACGAACCCGCCGTTGGGATGGAGCCGCAGGTCGGCCGGTTCGTTGAGGCCTTCGAATTCCGCCGCGACCGAGCTCTTCCGGTCGATCAGCGCGATCGCGCCGTTCGCCCTGTCGAAGCTGAACGACGCGATGCCGGAAGCGAATTCGAGCGTCGCGTAGAACCGGTCGCCCGACGGGTCGAACACGATATGCCGCGGGCCGGTCTGGTCCGGCATCCTGAACGAGTTGACCAGCGTCAGCCTGTCCGCCACGCTGAAGACACGGATCTCGTCCGTGCCCTTGTCTCCGACAAGCAGCCATTGTCCGGAAGGATCGACGACGGCCGAATGGGCGTGCGCGCTCGCCTGTCCGTGACCGCCCGCCTGTGGCGAGGTGTTGGGGTCGAGACCATGTCCCTCGACGACCACCAGATCGCGGATGCCTTCGAGCCGGCCGTCGGAGCCGATGCCGAGCATGACGACGGTCGAGTCGTCATAGAGGTACTCGACCCCCCAGCTTCCGTCGTCGAGCTTCCTGACATGCTCGACATGCTCGAAGCTTCCGTGGTTCGCGGAGAAGAGTAGCCCCGCCGCCTCGTTCATCGACAGGTAGGTGGGAAAGGGCCCGGGTGTCACGACCGCGTTCAGGGCCGCCAGCTTGCCGGTGCCCGGCTCGACGGAGAAGGCATGGACGCCCGCCGCCGGACCCTGGGGGCCCCTGCCGTCCGTCTTGCGCTCGTCAACCGAATAGAGCGCCTTGTACCGCGGGGAATAGGCGAGAAATCCCGCCTCGCCCGGCTCATCCACATGCTCGATGACCGTCAGTTCCTCGCCGCCGGGGGATACCGCGAACGAGGTGATCCCGCCGCCCTTGCCCCGTTCGTCCGCGTAGGCGCCGACGAAGGCGATCGTCTTCAGTCCCGTCGATGTCATGGTCCTTCCATCCTCCGCCCAGGCGACCGCCGCGCCGAAATGCCTCAGGGCCAGCAGGCTCGCGCCCGCGCCGGCGAGCAGGTCGCGTCGCTTGACGTTGATCTTCATGGTTTCACCTCCCTCCGGCAGCGCTTCACGCCGCCAGACGGCGCAGCATCGACTGGTGCCGGCGGACCTGCTCGACCTCGTTCTCGAGATGCGCGCGATCGCGGTCCTGGAAGTAGCGCTGGCCCTCGTATTCGGTGTTCACATAGCCCTCGTAGCCGCCGTCCCGGAGCGCGCCGATGGCGCCCGCGTAATCGATCGAAAGCTCGTGGAACTGATCCGTCGTCCCCTCGACGAGCGACATGTTGTTGAACTTGCCGTGGACGCTCACGACATGCGGGACGAGCTGGCGCAGCGTGTCGGGCGAGGTGCCCGACATCATCAGCGCCTCGGCGACGACGACATGGTCGATGCGGTTGGGGTTCGCGATCCGGCTTTCGGTGAAGGCGCGCACGCCCTCGAAGGCTGGACGCAGGCTCGGCTTCGCATCGCCCGAATTGAGGAACTGGTTGAGGTCGGAGCGGATATTGCCGGCGGTCTCGGTCGACATGTCGATCGCGGTGAAGGGCGCGTTGCCATCCCTCAGCATCAGCGCGAGATCGACCGCGGCCTCGCAGGCCTCGGGACGGGCGCCGCGTCGCACGAACCAGTCGAGCATCACCTCGGAGGGGCGGAACTGGAAGATGCCGAAATCGGGGACGATGCCGAGATGGCTCCGCCCGGTCTTCTCGACGAAATCGACGATCTCCGTGACCTGCGCGCCTTCGAGCGGCATCGGCTGATGCACCTCGCGGCCGATCCGGATGTCGAGTTCCTCCGCCACCGGCAGCGCGCGCAGGATCACATCCATCGGCGCGGTCGAGAGGACGCGCACGTTCCGGAAGCCGAGGCGCTTCGCGAGCCGGATGTCCGAGCGGAGCCGCTCCGCGCATTCCTCATGCGTCATCACATGGTCGCGGAACTGGAGCACGTCCATGCCCACATCCATCGTGACCGGCACCGTGCCATAGTCCCGCATCCAGCCATGCCAGGTCTCGATGAAGGCTTCGCCCGGGTCGGGGTAGCGGCGGAGCGACATCTCGTCGATGATCTCGACCCCGTCCGCGCCGGGCAAGTTCCGGCTCAGCTCGCGGATCTGGTCCTCGAGCATCAGCTCCTTGAAGAATTGCGACTGCTGGTAGCTGTAGAAGGAAACGCCGAGCTTGAACATCACAGAGTCTCCGCCGCGTTGAGTTCGATCGTGTAGGTGACAATCTCGGGCGCCTTGTCCGAGCCCGCGCCGGTTCCGGGCCGGGGCGGGTCGCGCACCCAGTCCTCGTCCGTCGGCCGGTAGCCATAGGCCGCGAGCACCGACTGCTGGAACCGGATCACATGGGCGCCCGCGCCGAGCCCGCCGGGGCAGGCGACATGCAGGATGCCTTCGTCGTCGTAGTCCCAATGCTCCCAGACCGCCGTCCTGATCTCCTCGAAGGAGCGCGGGGGCACGCCGTTGATCTCGAAGCTCTGGACGCTCCTCGGATAATCGACGCCGTCGATCTCGAGGAAATAGCCGTTGTGGAGCGAGAGGAACACGCCCCGGTAGTTGGCGTTGCGGACCGCGAGGCTGAAGCCGACGACCTCGCCGTCGCGGGTCTCGTTGCAGAGGCTGTCTTCGCGGATCAGGAATTTCTCGAACATCTGCTTTACCCTTCCCGCCCGAGGCGGTGTTTCGTGAATGATCTGCAAGGCGTACCGATCAGGCTTGGGCCGTCTCCGTCGCGGCGGCGGGCTCCCGCTCCGGCCTGAAGAACAGGGTCCAGATGATGGCTGTCAGGATCGCGCAGCCGATCGGGAAGGACCAGACCGGCCACCAGTCGGCCGCCACCGCCGCCGGATTCGCCGCGACCGTCCGGCCGAAGATCACGCCCGCGACCAGCGCGCCGATGCCAGAGCCGAGACCGGAGACGACGAGGATCAGGAGGCTCTGCGCCTGGTTCTTCAGTTCCGGCGGCGACTGCCGGTCGATGTACATCGCACTCAGGATCAGGAAGAAGTCATTGCAGATCCCGTGCAGCGCCACCCCGAGGATCGCGAGCGGTGCCTGGCCGTCGGCGGCCAGCATGAAGAGCACGAAGCGCACGCCCCACATCCCCATGCCGAGCAGGATCGACCATTTGATGCCGAGCCGCGCCAGCGCGAAGGGGATCGTCACGATGAAGACGACCTCGGACACCTGGCCGATGGCGAGGACGCCCGCCACATTCTCGATGCCGAGCGCCGCGAGATAGGGCGAGGCGAAGGTGTTGTAGACGCCGAGCGAGATCGAGGTCAGCAGCGCGCAGACGATCAGCACGGTGAAGTTCCGCTTCCGGAAGAGCACGAAGGCGCGCGCGCCGATGATGTCGCCGAGCGCGAGCTTGGCGCCCTTGGCCGGGGGCGGCGTGCGGGGCAGGACGAGCGAGAACACGCCGAAAGCGAAGCTCGCGACCGCCGCGACCACGAAGACGCCGGTCGAAGCGGAAAGCCCGAGCCCGCCGACGAAGAGCCCCGCGACCACCCAACCGACCGTGCCGAACACCCGGATGTAGGGAAAGATCCGGTCGTTTCCGGCCAGATGCGCCAGGGCGATCGCATTGGTGAGGCCGAGCGTCGGCATGAAGAGGATCATG
This sequence comes from Amaricoccus sp. W119, assembly GCF_047275745.1. Classification (NCBI taxonomy): domain Bacteria; kingdom Pseudomonadati; phylum Pseudomonadota; class Alphaproteobacteria; order Rhodobacterales; family Paracoccaceae; genus Amaricoccus; species Amaricoccus sp. W119. The sequence continues at coordinate 11,370 of NZ_JBKQWU010000026.1, forward strand.
TATCCGAGGATCAGGAGCAGCACGAGGCCGGCATTGCCCGCCCCCACCGCCGAGGGCACGCAGAGCAGCACGAGCCCGCCTGCGACATGCAGGAAGCCGAGCAGCCGCTGTGACTGGAAGAACCGATCGCCGAGCGCGCCGAGAAAGAGCGGCGAGATGATCGCCGCGACCGCCGCGAGCGAATAGGCGGTGCCGATGATCATCGGAAGCTCGTTGGTCGCCAGCACCAGCCCGAGCGTCGCGAACCAGGAGCCGAAGACGATGAACTCCAGCAGCATCATGATGCTGAGCCGGTAGATCGGCGCCCGTCCTGTCGGGGTCGCGCCGGAGGCATTCAACGAAGGCGCATGCATTTGGGTCCTCCCGCCAGATCGTTCATTTATGGAATGATTATTGGTTTCTTGAGTGATAAATAGCCCATAATCGTCGGTATGACAATTCATATCCGCCAAATATGGGCATCATGGCGCGCATCATGTGATTTATGGATCGAACCATGAACGATTCCGCTCCGGTTTCCCCGATCATTCGGCTGGAAGACTTCCGCCCGCGATCCTTCCCCGAACCGGACTAGTCCCGGGGACGCCCTCCCCCCCCCCCGGACACGACGAAGCCGCGCCGGGGACCCGGCGCGGCCTTCCCGCTGGTCTCGCTGGTCCTCAGCTTCGTTACCGGGCCGCGCTCCCCTGCCGGCCCTCCGTCATCGCCTTGCGGTACATGATCCTGCGGGCCATCAGGCCCGGGCGGTCGGGCGCGAAGCTCATGTCGAACTGCTGTTCCTCGTCGCGCTTGACCACTTCCATGATCCATTCCAGCGCCTCGACATCCTCGTAATAGGCCTTGGCGGAGGCTTCGCGCAGGAAGGTGTCGATCCCGGGATCGGCGGGTTTGAAATCGCGGGAGTTGAACCACCAGTAGTGGATCGACGTGTTGGTCTCCGGCGTGAAGATGTGGGTGATGTAGTAGCGGTAGCGCTCCGGCTCGTCGCCCTCCGGGGCGGGATCGATGATCTCGGCATAGGCGCGGTGCACGGCGGGGCTGACGAAACGCGCCTCCGAGGTCCGGGTGACGCGCTTGTGCATGATATTGGCGGGCTTGCCGTAGACCGCGGGCGGCGGCGCGTTGTCGAGCCGGCGCCGGATCACCACCTGATCGCCATCCACCTCGGCCGTCAGGCGCGAGCGCGCATATTCGGGCGTACCCACCGTGTCGGGATGCAGGAACGGGAAATGCGTCTGGTCGATCAGGTTCTCGTGCATCCCCACGTAGTCGGCCTTGATGTGGAAATCGCCGGTCACCGTGCCCCAGTCCGTATCCTCGAGCCAGGGCAGCTCCGGGATCAGCCCCTCGTCGGCCAGGTCCGGCGATCCCATCCAGATCCAGGTGATCGGGCCGCGGTCCGCGACCGGGAAGGTACGCACGGCGGCGGAGGCCGGGGCGCTGTTCAGCGCCGGCATGTGCACGCACATTCCGTCGGCGTTGAAGGCCATGCCGTGATAGCCGCAGACGAGCGTGTCGCCCTCAAGCTTGCCCTTGGCGAGCGGGAAGGAGCGGTGGGGGCAGCGGTTGCGCATCGCGACGGGGCGCCCGTCCCCGGTCCGGTAGAGCACGACATCGATGCCGAGCAGCCGGCGCGCGAGCGGGACGCGGCCGATCTCGGCGGAGCGGCCGGCGGCGTACCAGCAGTTCCGGACGAGCGGCGTGGCGTAATTGGCGAAATCATCGCCGCCACCCGGCGCCATCGCCTCGAAGATGGCGTTCTCTTCCTGGATCTTGCGGTCAATCGTTCCCATGGGGTCTGTCCTCTTATCTGATATCGAGCTTGAGCGTCGCCGCGTTCGAGATGCGCGAGCAGCAGATGCACATCCGCCGTCCCTCGGCCCGCTCCTCGGGGCTGAGGAAGCTGTCGCGGTGGTCGATCCGCGCCTCGCCTGGATCGACTTCGGTCAGGCAGAGACCGCATTCGCCCCGGCGGCAGTCGGAGAGCGTGTCGACGCCCGCCTGTTCGAGCGCGTCGAGAATGGTGACGCCCGCGCCGACATGGATCACCCGGCCATCGCGGAGCTCGACATCGAGCCCGGTGTCCTCGGGCCGGTGCGCGGCGTTGAAGACTTCGTAGCGGACCCGCTCTGGCGACCATCCGAGCCTTTCGGCGGCGGCCGCGATCGTCTCGATCATCGGGCCGGGGCCGCAGATGTAGACGACGGTGCCTTCGGGCTGGGCCGCGAGGACCGCCTCGAAATCCGGGAAACCGGAGCGGTCGGATTCGTGGATCGTGACGCGGTCACCTCCGATCGCCTCCACTGCTTCGGCGAAGGCCATGTCGCTCCGGTTCCGGCCGGCGTAGAACATGCCATACGGGCGCTTGCGGAACTTGAGCGACCGCGTCATCGGCACGATCGGCGTGATCCCGACGCCGCCCGCGATCAGGAGGACATGCGGCGCGTCCCGGCCGAGACGGAAGGTCCCGATCGGCCGCGACACCTGAAGCCGGGTCCCCTCGCGGAAGGTCGCGTGGATGAAGGCCGAGCCTCGGGAGCGGTTCTCGCGCTGGACGGCGATGCGCCAGAAGGGCTCGGGGGCGTACCCGGGCTCGTACTCGGGCGAGAGCGGCCCGACGAGCGAGTAGTGCCTCAGGAAGCGGCCGGCCGGGCCGCCGAAGCGCAGTTCGATGTGGCTTCCGGCCTCGCCCGGCGGCAGAGCGGAGCCATCCGCCGCGCCGATGAGAAATTCCGAAATCCGGTCGGTGAGGTCGCGGCGGCCGATGATTTCGGCATTGAGATACTTGCTGGCCGCCGGCTGTGTCATGGCTGTGGGTGTGGTGGCTGTCAACGTGGCTCCTCCCTTTGTCATGGAGCTATAGACGGGCCCGACCGGCGAGGCTTATGCGAATTCAGGATAGACCATCGCAATTCCGCCATAATGCGACCTGGCGGCCGGCGACGACCGGTTGGCCCATGCTCGACCGCCCGGCGGGCGGATGATATAGCGGAAATCGACTCTGCCATTCAGATCCGGCATGATGCCAGTGAACCGCCCGCCCCAAACCGCGTCCCAGGTCGTGTCCCAGGCCGCGCCCGAACCCGCCCTCGAAATCCGCGAAATCCTCGCGATCGACGCGGTTGCGCGGACCCGGAGCTTCCGGACCGCCGCCGAGCTCATCAACACCACGCAACCGACGCTCTCGCGCCTCATCGCCTCCGCGGAGCGGATGCTTGGCACGGCGCTGTTCTCGCGCGGCTGGTCCGGGGCGGAGACGACGCCGCCCGGGGATGTCGCGGCGCGCGTCTGCCGCGCGGTGATCGCGGCGATCGACAATTCCGAGCGCACGATCTTCCCCGATCGCGAACTCGGCCGCGAAGGGCTCCGGCTCCGGCTCAACCTGCGAAACGTCCATCTCCAGGCCATCGAGGCCGTGACGCGGGAGGGCAGCGTGACGCTCGCCGCGAAACGCCTCGGCCGGGGCCAGCCCGAACTCAGCCGCGCGCTGTCCGATTTCTCCAAGCGCCTCGGGGTCGAACTCTTCGAGCGGCGGGCCTCCGGCATGGCTCCGCTGGCCCCGGCCCATGAGCTCACGGCGCTGAGCGGCCGGATCGCCTATCTCCTCGGCCTCCTGCCCGAACAACTGGGTGAGCTGAACGGCGCGGTGGTGGGGCGGGTCTCGATCGGCATGCTGCCCTTCTCGGGCCAGGATCTAATCGCGCGCAGCTTCGCCCGGCTCACGAACCTGCATCCGAACGTGCGCCTCGCCTGCGTGCCGGGCAGCTACAACGGTCTCGTCGAGGCGCTCCGCCGGCGCGAGATCGACCGGATCGTCGGCGTGCTGCGCGGGGGCGACTGTCCGGAAGGGCTGATCGAGGATCATCTCTATGACGAACGGTTCACGGTCGTCGCCCGGCGCGATCATCCGCTGCGGGCGGCGGGCGAGGATCTCGCGGCGCTCGCCGCCACGAAATGGGTGGTGGCGCCGCATTGAACCCCGGTCCGCGCGCATTTCGAGGCGGTCTTCGCAGCTTTCCGGCTCACGCCGCCGACGCAGACCTGCGAGATGCTGTCCTTCGGCGCGGCCGAGCAGATGCTGGTCGAGAGCAATTCCGCCGCGATGCTGACCTATGGCGAACGCCGGCTCCGGAGCCTGCGCCCGGAACTGCGCGAGGTCCGGACACCCTTCCCGGCGGCCGCCGCGCCGATCGGGATCACCCGGCCCCGGAACGCGCCCGAGGAACCCGCGCCCCGCGCCTTCGAGGAGATCCTGCGCGCCCTCGTCCGCGAGGAGGCGTAGCGCCGGGGGGTCCCGCCCGCGGATCACCTCGGCCATCGGCGGTCGGGCGCTCGGCGGCGCCTCCGTTCTCTATACCGGTCTCTATACCGGCCGGCCTTGTGTCAGCGGCGGCACGCGCTGCCCGACACCGTCAGATCGAGACGGTTGTGACCTCGTAGCTCCGGGCCGGATGCGACAGGCGGGCCTCGGTCAGATGGGCGTCGCCGAGGAAGGTGTCGCGGGTCACGACGAGCAACGGATCGCGCTCGGCGACTGACAGGATCTCGGCGGTATCGGCATCCGCCGCCGCCGCCGAGATCCGGGTGATGACGCGGGTCGCGGGAACCTCGCGGACCAGCCATTCGTTCGGGCCGGCGGCGCGGAAAGGCTGATCGGCGGCGCCGGGAAGCACATCGAGATTGATCGTCCGGTGTTCGAGCTGGAACGGCCTGCCATCGGCGAGATGCAGGCAGGTCAGCCGGAGCAGCCCGGCCCGCGCGCCGGTCCCCGCCATCACCTCCCGTTCGAGGAGCCGGTAGGAATAGTCGTGACCGCGGTTCTCGATCTCCTCGCGGATCAGCGGGATGCTCAGTTTCGAGGTCTGGGAGGTGCGCCGCGCCACGCGGCTGCCGGCGCGCTTGCGCCGTTCGATCAGCCCCTGCTCGACCAGCGTCGACAGCGCCCGCCTGACCGTGCCGCGCGACGCGTTGAACTCCTCCGTCAGCTCGAACTCATGCGGAATATCGGCGCCGACCGGCCATTCGCCGTCGTTGATGCGGCGCAGCATTTCTTCGCGGATCTCATCGTGGCGCTTCATGGCGCGATCATATGGGCCGCCGGCATGTTTCACCATCCTCAATTATGTTTGGACATATTTTGATAATATGACTATACATATTGGCAAGGAGGAGCCCGATGATTCGTTACATTCTGACCAATGCGCGCCTGCTGACCTGCGCCGAGGGGCCGCGGGGCTATGCCCTCCGGGATGAGGAGATCGCCGTCCAGGATGGCAGGATCGCCGCGATCGGCGACATCCCCGCCGATTTCGTGGCGGCGGAGCGGCATGACCTGGGCGGACGCGTCGTCACCCCGGCGCTGATCGACTGCCATACTCACATCGTCCACGGCGGCGACCGCGCGCGCGAGTTCGAGATGCGGCTCGGGGGCGCGTCCTATGAGGAGATCGCGCGGGCGGGCGGCGGTATCCTGTCGAGCGTCGCCGCCACCCGCGCGGCGGACGAGGACGCGCTGGTCGCGAGCGCCCTGCCCCGGCTCGATGCGCTGCTGGCCGAGGGCGTCGGAACCGTCGAGGTCAAGTCCGGCTACGGGCTGACGATCGAGGACGAGATCCGGATGCTGCGCGCCGCCCGGCGGCTCGAAAGGGAACGGCCGGTCCGGATCGTCACGAGCTGGCTCGCCGCCCACGCCGTGCCGCCGGAATACAAGGGCCGCCCCGACGATTATGTGACCGAGGTCGCGATCCCCGGACTGCGCGCCGCGCATGAGGCGGGGCTCGTGGACGCGGTGGACGGCTTCTGCGAGAGCATCGCCTTCCTGATCCCGCAGATCACACGGCTCTTCGATGTCGCCGCGGAACTGGGACTGCCGGTCAAGCTCCACGCCGAGCAGCTCTCGCATCAGGCCGGGGCCTGGCTCGTCGCCTCGCGGGGCGGGCTCTCGGCGGATCACGTGGAATACGTCGATGCCGAGGATGCGCGGGCGATGGCCGAGGCGGGGACGGTGGCGACGATGCTGCCCGGCGCCTTCTATACGTTGCGCGAGACGCAAGTGCCGCCGATCGCCGAGTTCCGGAAGGCCGGGACGGTGATGGCGCTCGCGACCGACTGCAATCCCGGAACCGCGCCGCTGACCTCGATCCTGCTCACGATGAACATGGGCGCGACGCTCTTCCGCATGACGCCCGAGGAATGCCTGCGCGGCGTGACCGCGAACGCGGCCCGCGCACTCGGGCTGACCGACCGCGGCGTCCTCGCGCCCGGAATGCGCGCCGATCTCGCGGTCTGGAACATCGATCACCCGTCCGAGCTCACGTACCGCATCGGCTTCAATCCTCTGCACGCACGCTATTTCGGAGGTGTGAAATGCTGACCCTTGTCCCGGGCGATGCCACGCTCGACCAACTGGAAACCATCTGGCGCGAGGACCTTCCCGCGCGTCTCGCCGAGGCGGCCCGGCCCGGCATTCTCGCCTCCGCCGGCATGATCGCCGCGGCGGCCGCCGGCGATGTCGGCGTCTATGGCGTCAACACCGGCTTCGGCAAGCTCGCCTCGGTCCGGATCGCGCCCGAGGATACCGCGATGCTCCAGCGCAACCTGATCCTGTCGCATTGCTGCGGCGTGGGCGAGCCGCTGGCGCTCCCCGCCGTCCGGCTCATGATGGCGCTGAAGCTGCTCAGCCTCGGCCGCGGCGCCTCGGGCGTGCGGATCGAGGTCGTCGAACTCATCGAAAGCATGCTCGCGCACGGTGTCATGCCGATGGTGCCCGAGCAGGGCAGCGTCGGCGCCTCGGGCGATCTCGCGCCCCTCGCGCATATGGCGGCGGTGATGCTGGGGCATGGCGAGGCATTCGAGGGCGAACGCCTGCCGGGTGGCGAGGCGCTCTCCCGCGCGGGTCTGACCCCGGTCGTACTCGGCGCCAAGGAGGGGCTCGCGCTCATCAACGGCACGCAGTTCTCGACGGCCCTGGCGCTGATCGGACTCTTCCGGACCTGGGCGGCGGCGAGGGCCGCGCTGGTGACGAGTGCGATGTCCACCGACGCGATCATGGGTTCGACCGCGCCGATGCATCCCGACATCCACTCACTGCGAGGCCATGCGGGCCAGATCGAGGTCGCGGCGATCACCCGCGACCTGCTCGACGGCAGCGAGATCCGCGAGAGCCACCGCGAGGACGATCTCCGGGTGCAGGACCCCTACTGCATCCGCTGCCAGCCGCAGGTGACCGGCGCCGCGCTCGATCTGCTGCGCTTCGCCGGCCGGACGCTGCTGACCGAGGCGAACGCGGTGACCGACAACCCGCTGGTGCTGTCGGACGGGCAGATCATCTCGGGCGGAAATTTCCACGCCGAGCCGGTGGCCTTCGCCGCCGACCAGATCGCGCTCGCCGCCGCCGAGATCGGCGCCATCTCGCAGCGCCGCGTCGCACTCATGGTCGATCCGGCGCTGAGCTTCGGTCTGCCGCCGTTCCTGACGCCCCAGCCGGGCCTCAACAGCGGCCTGATGATCGCCGAGGTCACGACCGCCGCGCTGATGAGCGAGAACAAGCATCTGGCCGCGCCGTGTTCGGTCGACTCGACCCCGACCTCGGCCAATCAGGAAGACCACGTCAGCATGGCCGCCCACGGGGCGCGCCGTCTGGGACTCATGACCCGCAACCTCGCCGTCATCGTCGGCGTCGAGGCGATCTGCGCGGCGCAGGGGATCGAATTTCGCGCGCCGCTCCGGACTTCCGCGCCGATCGCGCGCGTGATCGAGACCATCCGCCAGCGCATCGGGACGATGGGCGAGGACCGCTATCTCGCCCCCGACCTGACCGCCGCGCAGGCGATGGTCGAGGACGGCGTACTGGCCGAGGCGGCCGGGATCACGGCCGCTTACTGACCCGACCCCATCGCTGTCCGATGAGACGCCCCCGCGCATGCCGCGGGGGGGCGGCCGCCCCCGCTCGGCCTCCGGGCGGGTGGCGGAATGGGAGGAAAGAAAAATGGAGGAAATCTCATGAACGCCATCGTACTGGCCGTCGCCGCGATGATGCTGCTGGTCCTGATAAGGGTACCAGTCATCATGGCACTGATCGTGGCGACCTTCATCGGCGGGACCGCCGCCGGAATGAATTTCGCCGACGTGGTCGACGCTTTCGAGGCCGGCCTCGGCAATGGCGCGAACATCGCGCTCTCCTATGCGATGCTCGGCGCCTTCGCGGTCGCGCTGTCGCGGTCCGGTCTCACGCATCTCGTGGCGAGCCGCATCGCGGGTCTGGTCGGGGCCAAGAGCAGCGCGAGCGGCAACCTCTACGCCGCCATGGTGATCTACGGCGCCTTCCTCGTCACGGCGACGCTCGCCGAGACGCTGGTGCCGGTGCATATCGCCTTCATCCCGATCCTGGTGCCGCCGCTCCTCGAGGTGATGGACCGACTCCAGCTCGACCGGCGGGCGGCGGCCTGCGCGCTGACCTGCGGGCTCATTTTCGCCTACATGCTGCTCCCGGTCGGCTTCGGCGCGGTCTACCAGACCGACATCCTGACGAAGAACATCAACATCGCGGGGGAAGCCCACGGCTTCGCCGTCGCCGCGTCCACCGTACCGCTCGCGATGCTGATCCCCGCGCTCGGGATGCTCGTCGGCCTGATGTTCGCGGTCCTCATCTCCTACCGGCGGCCGCGCGCCTACAAGATCCGCGAGATCGGCGAGATCGCGGGCGACGAGAAGCCGGCCCATCCGCCGATGAGCCAGAAGCAGATCACGCTCAGCCTGCTTGCGATCGTCATCGCGCTCATCACCCAGCTCATCCTCGGATCGATGCTGATCGGCGGGCTGGTCGGCTTCGCTCTGCTCAGCCTCGGCGGGTTCTTCCGCTGGAACGAGGTCGATGACGTCTTCGTGCTCGGCCTCCGGATGATGGCGCTGATCGGCTTCATCATGGTCACCGCGCAGGGGTTCGCCGCCGTGATGCAGGCCACGGGCGAGGTTCCGGCGCTCGTCGAAGGCTCCGCCGCGCTCATCGGCGACAGCAAGGCGATGGCGGCCTTCGTGCTGCTCGCGGTCGGGCTTCTGATCACGATGGGGATCGGCTCCTCCTTCTCGACCGTCCCGGTGATCGCGCTCATCTACGTGCCGCTCTGCCTCGAGTTCGGCTTCTCGCCGCTCGCGACGGTCGCACTGATCGGCACGGCGGGCGCGCTCGGCGACGCGGGATCGCCCGCCTCCGACTCGACACTCGGGCCGACCGCGGGCCTCGATGCCGACGGCCAGCACGATCACATCTGGGACACCGTAGTCCCGACCTTCCTGCACTTCAACCTGCCGCTGCTCGCGGCCGGCTGGATCGCGGCCATGGTCCTCTGACCCGGCCCGGCTTCTTCAACGACATCAATACAAAGGATGGACTCCAATGTCGAACAATCCACGCCACAACATCCGCGAGATCCGTCCCGACACCGGGACCGAACTCAAGGCCAAGAGCTGGCTGACCGAGGCGCCGCTCAGGATGCTGATGAACAACCTGCACCCGGACGTGGCCGAGAACCCGCATGAGCTGGTCGTCTACGGCGGCATCGGCCGCGCCGCCCGCACCTGGGCCGATTTCGACAAGATCGTCGAGACGCTGAAGGATCTGGAGGCCGACGAGACGCTGGTCGTCCAGTCCGGCAAGCCGATCGCGGTCGTCCGGACGCACGCCGACGCGCCGCGGGTGCTGATCGCCAATTCCAACCTCGTGCCGCATTGGGCGACCTGGGACCATTTCAACGAGCTCGACCGCAAGGGTCTGGCCATGTACGGCCAGATGACCGCCGGCTCCTGGATCTACATCGGCAGCCAAGGGATCGTTCAGGGCACCTACGAGACCTTTGCCGAGGCCGGCCGCCAGCACTATGGCGGCGACCTTAGGGGCAAGTGGATCCTGACCGCCGGTCTCGGCGGGATGGGCGGCGCGCAGCCGCTGGCAGCCGTCATGGCCGGCGCCTGCTGCCTCGCCGTCGAATGCGACGAGACCCGCGCGGATTTCCGCATCCGCACCCGCTACTGCGACGACAAGGCCCATACGCTCGACGAGGCGCTGGCGATGATCGAGCGCTGGACGAAGGCGGGCGAGGCGAAATCGGTGGCGCTGATCGGCAACGCGGCCGAGGTCTTCCCCGAGATCCTGCGCCGGATGAAGGCGGGCGAGCCGCTGCCGAACGGCCGGCCGGATATCGTGACCGACCAGACCTCGGCGCATGATCCGGTCCACGGCTACCTTCCCACGGGCTGGACCGTCGCCGAATGGCGCGCCAAGCAGGAAATCGCGCCCAAGGCCGTCGAACGGGCCGCGCGCGCCGCGATGCGCGATCATGTCGAGGCGATGGTCGGCTTCTGGAACGCGGGGGTGCCGACGCTCGACTACGGCAACAACATCCGTCAGGTCGCGCTGGAGGAAGGGTTGGAGAACGCCTTCGCCTTCCCCGGTTTCGTGCCCGCCTATATCCGGCCGCTCTTCTGCCGCGGCATCGGCCCGTTCCGCTGGGCGGCGCTCTCGGGCGATCCGGAGGACATCTACAAGACCGATCAGGCGATCAAGGAGCTGTTCCCCGAGAACGAGCACCTGCACCGCTGGCTCGCCATGGCCCGCGACCGCATCGCCTTCCAGGGCCTGCCGGCGCGGATCGCCTGGATCGGCCTCGGCGACCGCCACCGGGCCGGGCTGAAGTTCAACGAGATGGTGGCGAGCGGGGAACTCAAGGCGCCCGTCGTCATCGGCCGCGACCATCTCGACTCGGGCTCGGTCGCCTCGCCGAACCGCGAGACCGAGGCGATGAAGGACGGTTCCGACGCGGTGTCGGACTGGCCGCTGCTGAATGCGCTGGTCAACACCGCCTCGGGCGCGACCTGGGTCTCGCTGCATCACGGCGGCGGCGTCGGCATGGGTTTCTCGCAGCACGCGGGCGTCGTCATCTGCGCCGACGGCACGCCCGAGGCGGCGAAGCGGCTGGAGCGGGTGCTCTGGAACGACCCCGCCTCGGGTGTCTGGCGCCACGCCGACGCGGGCTATGACATCGCGCTCGATTGCGCGCGGGAACACGGGCTCCGTCTGCCCGGCATCCTCGGCTGACAAGAGGCGAGGCCGGCGCGCGCCGGCCTCGCTCAACGACATGCATCGGTTGAAACCATGATCGAACATCGCAACGCACAGCCCTGGACCGGACGCGGTGATCCGGAGGACGGCGACCTGGCCCTCAGGATGCATCATCTGGCCGGGCGCGACGACGCCGGCTCCGCGCTCATCGGCTTCGCCTGCGACGCGGGTGTCCTGCGCAACAAGAGCAACCCCGGCGCCGCCGAGGCACCTCCCGCGATCCGCGGGGCGCTGGCCAATCTCGCGGCTCCCCGGCAGCCGCGCGGCTTTCACGACGCGGGCGACCTGGTGGTCCCCGGCGACGATCCGGCCCCCGGCCAACAGGCGCTGGCCGAGCATCTCGCGCCGCTCGTCGCGCGCTACCCGCGCGTCGTGGTCCTCGGCGGCGGTCACGAGACCGCCTGGGGGAGCTGGCGGGGCCTGCGTCGCGCCATGCCCCACGCCCGGATCGGCATCGTCAATATCGACGCGCATCTCGACATCCGCGCCATCGGGCCATCGGGCCCGTCCTCGGGCACGCCGTTCCACCAGATCCGGCAGGCGGACCCGGACGGTTTCGACTACGCCGTGCTCGGGCTCGCCGAGGAATCGAATACGGAAGCGCTGCGGGCGCGCGCCCGCGACTGGGATGTGGCGATCGTCGAGGATCACGCCCTGCAGACCAGCGCCGAGGCGGGCTTCGACGTGATCGACGCGCTCAGCGCGCGTAGCGACGTGATCTACCTGACAATCGACCTCGACGTGCTGCCCGCCGCGCAGGCCCCCGGGGTCAGCGCCACCGCCGCCCGCGGCGTGCCGCTCCATGTCGTCGAGGGGCTGGTCGCGCGAACCCTCGCCTCGGGCAAGGTGAGGCTGGCCGATATCGTCGAACTCTGCCCGCCGCGCGATCATGGTGACCGCACGGCCCGCTGCGCGGCCCTGCTCGCCCGGCGCCTGCTTGGCTGAACCCGGACGACGGATCACGCGGCAGCCGTCGCCGCCATCGAGCTCGGCGACGCGGTCGCCGGGCTCGGGATCTGGGCGCGGTGGACCGTGAGTTGCGAGTTGCGTATCGAAACTCCGGATCGGAGGCCCCGGAGACGGCCGGGCCCTCGCCCGCGGCATTCAGACAACTGGACGCCATGAATCCAAAATGCAATGATGCGGGCGTACTGGTCGAATGGAGAGGGCTTTGATGAGCGGTCGCGGTGAACTCAGCGGGTCGCTGGCCGCGCGGATCGTCGAACATATCAACGCGGCGAAACTCCCCAGCGGGACCCATGTCGCGGCGCAGGAACTCGCGGACCGCTTCAGCGTCTCGCGGTCGCCGATCAACCAGGCCTTGCGGCTCTTGCATGAGAAGGGCGTGCTCGAACACGCGCCGAACCGCGGCTACATGGTCGGCGAGGCCGCGAATCTCTCGGCCAGCGACCTCGGCCTGCCGGTCCGGGAGGAGGTGACGGACGCCTATGAGCGGATCGCGGCGGACCGCTCGCACGGGCGGCTGCCGGCCCAGGTCTCCGAGGCGCTGATCCGCAAGCGGTACGGTCTCACCAGGGCGCAGGCCCTCGCCGTCCTCGGGCGGATCGCGCAGGAGGGCTGGGCCGAGCGGCGGCCCGGCTACGGCTGGGAATTCAGCGAAATGCTGACGACGCCCGAATCGCTGATCCAGACCTATCGCGCGCGCATGGCGCTCGAACCGGCGGCGCTGCTCGAACCGGGCTATCATCTCGACGCGGACACGATCGAGCGGCTGCGCGACACCGAACTCCAGCTTCTCGACGGCGCCCTGGAGAACATGCCGGCGGCCGCGCTGCACGAGCGCGGGGTCGTGTTCCACGAGAGCATCGTCGGCGCGGGCGGCAATCCCTTCCTCCTCGATGCGCTGCGCCGGATCAACCGCGTGCGCCGGCTGCTCTCCTACCGCGGCATGTCCACGCGCGAGCGGTACTACGAGCATGCCCGCGAGCATCTCGACATCCTGAAACTGCTGGAGCAGGGTCGCAACACCGAGGCCGCCGAGACACTGCGCGCGCATCTCGTGACGGTCGTGCGCAATCTGGAGCGCCTCGGGCCGGTGATCGCCGAGTGACGGAACCGTGAAGATTCTAGTTGCACTTTAACAAGTCATAGTGCAAAGTCCGCCCATCGAAACGGGAGGGGCGGCCATGAACGGTCAGGCGGGTAGCGCCGGGTTCACAGCGACGACGCGGCTTTCATCGGGTTCGCGCCGGTTCACCGACGTCAGAGCGGCGGCGGGGGAGCGGCTCGCGACCGTGCCCTGGGTTCTGAGGATGCTCCTCGAGAATGCGCTCCGCGAGGCCGGCGCGGACGAGGCGCGGGCGGCGCTCGACGCGATCCTGACCCATGGCGGGCGCGGGGCGGATATCGAGATCCCGTTCCGTCCGCGCCGCATCCTGATGCATGACACGACCTGCGGCCCCGCGCTGGTCGATATCGCCGCGATGCGTGACGTGATCGCGGAGAACGGCGGCGATCCGGCCTCGCTCAGCCCGATCTGCCCGGTCGCGACCTCCACGGATCATTCGGTCGGCGTCGACCGTTTCGGCACCAGCGCCGCGCTCGCCGAGAACATGGCGATCGAGGTCGGGCGCAACGCGGAACGCTACCGGTTCATGAAATGGGCGGCGGCCTCGCTCGGAAACTTCCGCGTGTTCCCGCCGGGAACCGGCATCATGCACACGATCAACATGGAGCACCTGACCCCGGTCGTCGCCTTCGACCGCCTGGGCGGCGAGGACTGGATCGTCCCCGACACGCTGCTCGGCACCGACAGCCACACGCCGATGATCAACTCGCTCGGCGTGCTCGGATGGGGCGTCGGCGGGCTCGAGGCCGAAGGGGCGATGTTCGGCCTGCCGCTGGCGCTCAGGCTGCCCGAAGTCGTGGGCGTGCGCCTCACCGGCGCGCTCGGGCCGGGGCGGCTCGGGACCGACGTGGCGCTGACCGTGACGGAACGGCTGCGCAAGCTCGGCGTCGTCGGCAAGTTCGTGGAATTCTACGGCCCCGGCGTCGCGGCGCTCAGCGTCGGCGAGCGCGGGGCGATCGCCAACATGGCGCCGGAATATGGCGCGACGACCGGCTTCTTCCCGATCGATGCGCGCACGCTCGACTATCTCCGCGCGACGGGGCGCGATCACGGGCAACTGCCCGATCTCGAAACCTACGCGCGGCATCAGGGATTCTGGCACGATCCCGGCGAGACGCCGCGCTACGCGGCCGTGCTCGACCTCGATCTCGCGGAGGTGGGCCTGTCGCTCGCGGGGCCGAAGCGGCCGCAGGACCGGCTCGAACCGGCGCGGGCGCCGCTTGCCATGCGCGATCCGGCCGAGGCGGAGGACGATCTCATCACCGACGTGGGCCGCGACGCCCGACCGGAGGCGGAGACCGAGCCGCTGGCAGGCGGGTTGGCCGGCGGGCTGCGCGACGGCGCGCTCGCGATCGCGGCGATCACGAGCTGCACCAACACGACCGATCCGAAGATGCTCCTGGTCGCGGGGCTGGTCGCGCGGGCGGCACGGGCGCGGGGGCTGGCGCCGCCGCCCTGGGTCAAGACCTCGCTCGGGCCGGGATCGCGCGCCGCCGCCCGCTATCTCGAACGGCTCGGCCTGATGGATGATCTGGAGGCGCTCGGCTTCGGCATCGTCGGTTTCGGCTGCACCACCTGCATCGGCAATTCGGGCCCGCTCGTCCCCGAGATGGCCGAGGCGATCGAGACCCGCGGGATCACGGCCGCGGCGGTGCTCTCCGGAAACCGCAATTTCCCCGGCCGGGTTCACGGCCAGATCGAACACGCCTTCCTCGCCTCGCCACCGCTCGTCGTCGCCTATGGAATCGCCGGCACGGTCGATTGCGACATCACCCGCGAGCCGCTGGGTCGCGACCCCGAAGGCGCGCCGGTCTTCCTGCGTGACATCTGGCCCAGCGACGAGCAGGTCGAGGCGGCGCATGCCGAGGCGGTGACGGCGGAGGACTTCTCCGGCGCCTATGCCGACAACAGCGGCGGCGATGTCTGGGCGGAGCTCGACGCGCCGACGGCGCCCCGGTTCCCGTGGGACCCGGCCTCCACCTACCTGCGCCGGCCGCCCTTCGTCGCCCTGCCCTCGCGTCCGGCGGGGCCGACCGACTTGGCCGCGCGGCCGCTCATCGCGCTCGGCGACGACATCAACACCGACCACATCTCGCCCGCCGGGGCCATCCCCGCGAAGGGCGAGGCGGGCGCCTGGCTGATCGAGCGGGGCGAGAATCCGCGCGATCTCAACGTCTTCTCGTCGCGGCGGGGGAATTTCGAGGCGATGGTGCGCGGGCTCTTCACCAATCGCTCGGTGCGCAACCTCCTGGTGCCGGAAGCCGCGCCCGGCTTCACGCGCCACGCGCCCTCGGGCGAGCTGCTGCCGCTCTACCGGGCCGCCGAGCGCTACCGGGAGGAAGGGACGCCGACCGTCATCCTCGCCGGCCAGCAATATGGCGCCGGCTCGTCCCGCGACTGGGGCGCCAAGGGCCCGGCGCTGCTCGGGGCGCGGGCGGTGCTGGCGCGGAGCTTCGAGCGCATCCATCGCTCGAACCTGATCGGCATGGGTATCCTGCCGCTCGAACTGCCCGAGGGCAGCCACCCGGCCTCGCTGGCGCTCCGGCCCGAGGACACGATCGCCTTCACGATCGACTATGGCGCGCTCATGCCCGGGATGGTCGTGCCGGTCACGATCCGCCGGGCCTCGGGCGAGGTGATCGAGCTCGTCACACGCCTGCTCATCGAGACCTCGCTCGATGCGCGCATGCTGGCGGCGGGCGGGCTCATCCCGCTCGTGCTCGAACGTCATCTCGCGGAGCATGGCCCGGGGCCCGTAACGGAGCTTGGCGGGGACGCAGAAATCGGCGAGGCTCCGGGCACGGGCGCGATCGTCCAGAACTGAAATCGCTCAATACCAAATCAGGGAGGGAAACCCATGCTCAAGCTCACGGTACCGATCCGGAGCCTTCTGGGCGCCGCCGCGCTCGGCGCGCTCGCCATCGCGACCCCCGCCTCGGCCGAACTCGGCCGGCTCACGCTGATCGCCCCGGCGAACCCCGGAGGCGGCTGGGACCAGACCGCGCGTCTGATGCAGACGGTGCTGCAGGACGAGGAACTCGCTTCCCGCGTCCAGGTCCAGAACGTTCCGGGCGCCGGCGGCACCATAGGCCTCGCGCAGTTCGTGACCACCTCGGCCGGCAAGGCCGACACCGTGCTCGGCGCGGGTCAGACGCTGCAGGGCGCCGTCATCACCAACAAGGCCGCGGTCACCCTCGAACAGGTCACACCGCTTGCCCGCACGGTCGGCGAATACGAGATCATCGTCGCACCGCTCGACTCGCCGGTCCAGACGCTCGACGACCTCGTCGCGGCGCTGAAGGCGGACCCGGCGGCGGTGTCCTGGGGCGGCGGCTCGGTCGGCAGCACGGACCATATCGTCGCGGGCCTCGTCATGAAGGCGATCGGCGCCGATGTCTCCAAGCTCAACTACATCGCCCATTCGGGCGGCGGCGAGGCGCTGTCCTCGATCATGGGCGGTCACGTCACGGTCGGCATCTCCGGCTATGGCGAATTCGGCCCGCAGGTCGACGCGGGCAAGCTGCGCGCCATCGCCGTCTCCTCCGAGGAGCGCATTCCGGGCGTCGATGTCCCGACCCTGAAGGAGCAGGGCGTCGATGTCGCCTTCGCGAACTGGCGCGGCGTCTTCGCGGCCCCGGACGTTTCGGAGGAGGACATGGCCGAACTCAGCGCGGCTTTCGAGGCGATGGCCACGAGCCAGGCCTGGAAGGACGCGATCGCCGAGCGCCAGTGGACCGACCTCTACCAGCCCGCCGAGGAATTCGCGGCCTTCCTCGCCGAGGATCGCGCGCTCATGGAGGGCATCCTGACCGAACTCGGCCTCGCGGGCCAGTAACCTCCGGACGCCTTCCCGGCAGGCGTGCTGGCCAGGGAGAACCTGGGTCGCCCCACCCCAGGGTGGGGCGGGCCTGCCCGCCGAGCGGGCCACGACAGAACCGGAACATCCTCGGAGGACCCCGCATGATACCTGGCAGAACATTACGATTGAGCGAGTCGATCCTCGGGGCCTTCGTCCTCGCGCTCGGCCTGTTCATCGGGCTTGAGACTTTCGAGATGGCATCGACGGGCACACAGACCGTCGTCGGACCGCATCTTTTTCCCTATATCGTCTGTTTCGGTTTGATCGCCGTCGGCGTCGCGCTGCTGAAGGAAGCGGTCAGCGGCCATGTCGCGCATGAGACCGGCTTCGAGCTCGACTGGCGCGCCTTCGGCCTCGCGGCGGGCAGCCTGATCCTCCAGATCCTGCTCCTCGAGCGACTGGGCTGGATCATCACCACGACGCTGATGTTCGTGGTCGCGACCCTCGCCTTCTACGAGCGGCGGGTTCTGATCAGCGTCCTGATCGGGATCGCCCTGACCTGCCTGACCTACGCGGTGTTCAACTGGGGTCTCGGCCTCGGCCTGCCGGTCGGCACCGTCTTCGAAGACATGCTGGAAGGAGACGCCTGATGGAAACCCTCGCCGCGCTCGGGGAAGGTTTCCTCGTCGCGCTCACTCCGATGAACCTGTTCTGGTCGGCGCTCGGCGTGACCGTCGGGACGGCGATCGGCGTGCTGCCGGGCATCGGGCCCGCGCTGACCGTGGCCCTGCTCCTGCCGGTCACCGCCTCGCTCGATCCGACCGCCGCCTTCATCATGTTCGGCGGCATCTACTACGGGGCGATGTACGGCGGTTCGACAACCTCGATCCTCCTGAACACACCCGGCGAATCCGGCGCGATCGTCACCGCGATCGACGGCAATATGATGGCCCGCAAGGGCCGCGGCGCCCAGGCGCTCGCCACCGCCGCCGTGGGCTCCTTCGTCGCCGGCACGATCGCGACACTCGGGCTCACCTTCATCGCGCCGGTCATGGTGCAGATCGCGCTCTATTTCGGCCCGGCGGAATATTTCGCGCTGATGGTCCTGGCGCTCACCACGGTAACGGCGGTCCTCGGCGACTCGCTCGCCCGCGGCCTCGCCAGCCTCTTCATCGGCCTCGCCCTCGGCCTCGTCGGCATCGACCTCCAGACCGGCCAGGCGCGGTTCACCCTCGGCGTTCCGGAACTTCTCGACGGAATCGACACGGTCGTCGTCGCGGTCGGGCTCTTCGCCATCGGCGAGACGCTCTACTCCGCTGCCCGCTACCGGTTCGAGAAGGAGGAGTTCTACGAGATGAAGGGCTCCGCACGGATGAGCCGCGAGGACTGGAAGCGTTCGTGGAAGCCGTGGCTGCGCGGCACCTTCATCGGCTTCCCGATCGGCGCGCTGCCGGCCGGCGGCTCGGAGATCCCGACCTTCCTCTCCTATCTCGTCGAGAAGAAGCTCTCGAAGAACCCGGAGGAATTCGGCCAGGGCGCGATCGAGGCCGTCGCCGGGCCCGAGGCGGCGAACAACGCCTCCGCCGCCGGCGTGCTGGCACCGCTGCTCTCGCTCGGCCTGCCGACCTCGGCGACCGCCGCGATCATGCTCGCCGCCTTCCAGCAGTACGGGCTGCAGCCGGGGCCGATGCTCTTCGACGGCAATCCGTCCCTGGTCTGGGGCCTGATCGCGAGCCTCTATCTCGGCAACGTGCTCCTGCTCGTCCTGAACCTGCCGATGGCCGGTGTCTGGGTGAAGCTCCTGAAGGTGCCGCGCCCCTGGCTCTATGCCGGCATCCTCGTCTTCGCGACCATGGGCGCCTATACGCTCAACAACAACGTCGTCGATCTCGTCGTGCTCTGGATCATCGGCATCATGGGCTTCGGCATGCGCGTGCTCGACGTGCCGGTCGCGCCCTGCGTCGTCGGCCTGATCCTCGGCCCGCTCGCCGAGCAGCAGTTCCGCCGCGCCCTCGAGATCAGCCAGGGCGACGCCTCGGTGTTCTTCACCTCGCCGCTCGCCCTCGCGCTTCTCCTGATCGCCGCCGCCCTCGTGATCGTGCCGGTGATCATGAAGCGCCGCGCCCTCGCGCGCGGCGATCAGGTCTGATCCCGCAGGCGCGGCCCTTCTCGCAGGGGCCGCGCCATCCGCCCTTCGCATCAAGGAACGAGGCCTGCCGAATGAACCGAGCGACCCGTCGATCCGTGGCGGCGGTCATGCGCCGCGCCGCGACGCGCGCTGCCTGCCCCGGGACCCCGCGGAGGCGAGGGTGACCGGCTGGCGCCTCGCCGGCTGGACCCTCGCCACCGCCGCGCTCGCCACGGGCGGTGGCGCGCTCTTCGCGGCGCTCGGCTGGCCCGCCGCCTGGCTCATGGGCGCGATGGTCGCGGTCGCATTCGCCGCGCTCGCCGGACTGCCCGTCGGCCTTCCGACCCGGGTCCGCGAAGTGGCCTTCCTTCTCCTCGGAATTTCGATCGGCTCGGCCGTCACCCCGGAGGGGCTCGCGACCATGGCCGCCTGGCCGGGCAGCATCGCGCTTCTCGCCGTCTCGGTCCTCTCGACGCTCTTCGTCGCCAGCTTCTATCTCGAGAAGGTGCATGGCTGGGACCCGGTCACCGCCCGCTTCGCCTCGATGCCCGGCGCCTTCTCCTCGGTCGTGGTGATCGCGGCGTCGAGCACGGCCGACATGCCGCGGGTCATCCTCGCCCAGAGCCTTCGCGTCTTCACGCTCGTCGCCCTCATGCCGCCGCTCCTCGCCTTCCTGAGCGACGGGAGCATGGGGCCGATGTCGCTGGCGCCGACGCCCGACACCAACGGCTTCGTGGAAGTGCTTGTCGTGCTCGCGGTGAGTGGCGCGGTCGCCTTCACGCTGAACCGGCTCGGCGTGCCGGCGGGAACGCTGCTCGGCGCGATGGTCGCGAGCGCGGCCCTGCACGCGACCGGCGTCGTACACGGCCGCTTCCCGGCCCCGCTGGTGATCATCGGCTTCATCGCCACCGGCGCCGTCATCGGCGCACGCTTCCGGGGCACGACGATGACAGCCGTCGTCAGGACCGTTCCGGGCGCGGTGGCGAGCATCCTGCTCGGTCTGTCGATCTCCGCCGGCATCGCCGCCTTCGGAGCCTGGTCACTCGGACTGCCCTACGGACAGCTCTGGCTCGCCTATGCGCCGGGCGGTGTCGAGGCGATGGCCGCGATGGCGCTCGCGCTGCGTCTCGACCCCGCCTTCGTCGGCGCGCATCATGTCTTGCGAATCCTCGGCCTCAACGCCATCGGTCCGTTCTGGCTCCGCCGCCCCCGAATCCCCCCCGCGGACTGACCCGCTACCGCGCGAAAGAAGGAGAACCCCCTTGGATCTGAGTCTCGCATTCCTGGCCACCCCGGAAGGGTGGGCGGCCATGATCACGCTGATCGCCATGGAGGTCGTGCTCGGCATCGACAACCTGATCTTCATCTCGATCCTGACCAACAAGCTTCCGGCCGAGCATCGCCAGAAGGCGCGCCGGCTCGGCATCGGCGCGGCGCTCATCATGCGGCTCCTGCTCCTCACGACGATTTCCTGGATCGTCAGTATGACGGAGCCGCTCTTCACCGCCTTCGGCCACGGCTTCTCGGTGCGCGACTTCATCCTGATCGCGGGCGGGCTGTTCCTGATCTGGAAGGCGACGAAGGAGATCCACCACACCGTCGATCCGCATGATCCCAAGGACGAGATGGTCGGCAACGCCGTCAACGCGACCCTCGGCGGCGCGATCTTCCAGATCCTGCTGCTCGATCTGGTCTTCTCGGTCGATTCGATCATCACCGCGGTCGGGATGACAGATCACCTCGCGATCATGTATATCGCGGTCATCGTCGCGATAACGGTCATGCTCGTGGCCTCGACGCCGGTGGCGAATTTCATCGAGCGCAACCCGACGATCGTCATGCTGGCGCTCGGCTTCCTCCTGATGATCGGCACGACGCTGATCGCCGACGGCTTCGGCTTCCACGTGCCGAAGGGCTACATCTATTCGGCGATGGCCTTCTCGGCGCTGGTCGAAGGGCTCAACATGCTGGCCCGCCGGCGCAACCCGGGCTACGAGACCCGGGCCGAAGACGAGGCCTGATCGGGAACGGAACCGGCGCGGGCGCGGGCCGGAGCATCCGGCACCACGCCCACGCCATCCCCGAAGCCCGCGATCAACTCCCGCGAGGCACCGGTCGGGACGGGCGGTGAACTCTGCCATCGGCCCCGGCCCGGATCGATGCGCCTGACGCGCGTCGTATGCCTCGGCCCCTGGGGCCGGCGCCGTCCGAAAGCCAATCCTCGACACTGCCGCTCCGCGCCGGTGGCACCTGCTGGCCGGACGGCGCGCGCGAACGTGGGGAATCACGGCGTGAGCCTCGACGCAGCACCTGCGGACCCGAGCCACGCCGCGCGAGACCTTGTGGTCGGCGCCGTGTCGCGGTCTGAAGGAGGTTGAAGACACTTGCGCCGGCCTCGGCGGATCAGATGGAGGATAACATGCCACCGATCGCGGAAGACGCCGCTTCGGCCCCGTATTGTGTCATCGGCTGCACCCGGGGGACCGGGCTCCGGATCGCGCGCCAGCTCGTCGCGCGCGGGGCGGCCGTCCGCGGCGTCGCGCGCGCTCCCGGCAAGGCGCGCGGCCTCCTTCCCGCCGGCGTCGATATCCGCGCCGGGGATGTCACGGATCGCGGCTCCCTCGGGCGGGCGGGCCTCGGCGACTGCCGCGCGATCTTCTTCGCCGTCGATGTCACCGGCGGCATCGCCGGCCGCGGCTTCTTCAAGCCATCGGACCAGATCCGCGCCGTAACCTATCAGGGGCTGGTCAACGCCGTCGAGGCGGCGAAGGCCGCGGGCTTCAGCGGCCGCTTCGTGCTCCTCTCCGGCATGGGCTCGGAACTTCCCTCCTTCGCGGGCAGGCTTCTGAACACCATCAAGGGCGATCTTCAGGGCAACCAGCGCGATCGAGACGCCTATCTGCGGGGGAGCGGGCTCGACTGGAGCATCGGGCGGGGCGGTATCCTCACCAACGAGCCGGCGGGACGCGCCGACATCCGCGTCACGCCGCCGGTCCACCGGTTGTCGCTGTGCCGCCGCGTGGCGCGACCGGATTTCGCCCGTGCGCTGATCGTCGCCGCCGACACGCCAGCCGCGTCCCGGCGCATGTTCGACGTCTTCAACGCTCGGGGGTCCGCCCCCGCGGAGGGGGCGTTGGTCGCGCAACTGGAGCGATTGGGACCGCCGGTCGCGAGCGCGACGGCCTCCTGAAACCCGGGCGGCGGGTCCCGCGACGGCCTCCGACCGCTTCGCCTTCCCTGCGTCCGCGGAGATCGTCCCCGATGCCGGTCCCGCCGGAAGGTCACGCCCCCCGCGCCGATCGCGCGATTTCCGCGATCGCCCGCACGGTCGCTGTCACCTCCTCGGCGGTGTTGTAGACATTCGGCGTGATCCGGATGCCGATGGAATCGCCGAGCGCATGCCCGGCCAAAGGTTCGTCGGTTTCGGGGGTCAGTACCTTGACCACGATATCTCGCCGGCCGAGTTCCGCCCTCAGCCGCTGGAGGCAGGCGGCTGGGACGATCAGCGAGCAGGTCGCGGTTCGGGGTTCCGCGCGGAGCATGACGCCGAGCCCGCGCTCCGTCGCCTCCTCCCAGGCGCGCGTGGCGAGCAGGCGGCCCCGCGTGCCAACACGGTCGATCCCGATTTCCAGCGCGGCGCGGATCGCCTCGCCCGCGCCGAGCCGCAGCGCGAGATTGGCGTCGGTCGGCGCCAGCGCCGAGGCGCGGAACCGCTCCGGCAGCCGCGGGCTGGTCCAGAACAGCGCCGTGGATCGCGGACCGCGCAGCCGCTTGCGACAGGTCGCGACCAGCGCGTCGCAGCCGATCCGCGTCACGTCGGTCGGCACCTGTCCGATCGACTGGGCCGCGTCGATGACATAGAGGCAGGAGGCCGGGCGCGCCAGCTGGCCGATGCGTTCGACCGGATAGCGCAGCCCCTCGACGCTGGTCACGGCGGGAACGAAGATCGCCGCGACATCCTCGTCGATCCGCGCGGCCCAGGGCGTCAGATCCGGCTCATCGGGGTCGAGATCGGGGAGGCGTTCGACCACCGCGCCGGACCGCTCCGCGAGCCGCCGCAGCGCCAGGACATTGTCGCCCCATTCATGCGGTGCGACCAGAAGGCGACCGCCACGCGGATCGAGTCGCGAAACGATCTCCGCCCAGGCGGTGGAGGTCGTCGCGCTCCAGCCGATATCCGCCGCCTCGGCGCCCAGCATCCGCGCGGCGTCGCCGGTGATCTCGGCGAGTTCGCCCGCGACCCGGTGCGCGGCCTCCGGCGCGCCGACCTCCTGTTCGAGCCGCAGATGCGCGATCATGCGCTCGAGGGTGGCATTCGATGGCAGGCCGTGGCCGCCCGAGTTCAGGTAGATCATGCCTCAGTCGTTCCCGCGCGCATGGCGCGCTTCTGGTTGATGCCTTGAGTCACTCCCCGTTCCTGTCGCCATTGGTCACTTGGGCGCGACAATGCCCTTCCGCAGGATGAAGTTGGCGTAGATCCGCGTCTCCACGGTCGCGAGGATCGCGAAGCTCCGTTTCGACCGCGCATAGAAGTCGAACCGCTCCAGCGCCGCGGGCCGGATTCCCTCTGGCTCGAAGAGCGGCAGGGCCTCGCGCACGGCCTCGGGCACCTGCTCCGGGTCGCCCACCACCTGCATGGTGAGGACCGGATCGGGCTCGAAATCGTCCAGCGGCAGGAGCGAGAGTACGGCGCGGACCGCGCGCACGGCGTCGCAGTCGATCCGGAGCGGGCGGCCGAGCACGGTCTCCCGCGCCACCGAGGCGGCGGGGAAATTCGCATCGACGATGCTGATCTCGTCGCCGTGTCCCATGTCGGCGAGCGTCTTCAGGAGATCCGGACCGAGCAGCGGATCAATTCCCTTCAGCATCGGCGCCTCCCCCGGTTGCCATCCAGACGATCCTAGGCACGGATCGGGGTGTGCGAAAGGGGGCAAGCCATGCGCGATCGACGCCGTGATCGGCGGCGGATCACCGAGCCCGGCGATCCGGAGCGACACTCCCGGGGCCGCGCGCACCGCGGAAAGCGCGGGGGATGGAATGGTCAGCCCGCGAAGACGCTCGGCTGCTCGATCCGCACCCGGGCGATGATCTCCCGGATGCGGCCCAGATGCTCGCGGATCGCATCCGCCGCCGCTTCGGGATCGCGCGCGCGGAGCGCCTTCATGATCACGCGGTGCTCGGCAAGCGCGGTGTCGGAGCCGTAGCTGAGGCTCAGATAGCGCGCCCGGTCCATGTGCCCCTTGTTCTCCTTGACCAGCGCCCAGACGAAGTCGAGTCCCGCGAAGGCGCAGATGTCGCGGTGGAAATCGTCGTCGAGCGCGTGGAAGGCCGACCGATCCCCCGCCGCCACCGCCTCCGCCTGACGCTCGACCAAGACATCGAGCGCGGCGAGGCTCGCCTCGTTCAGCCGCTCCGCCGCGACCCGGACGCAGGCCTCCTCGAGCGCGGTGCGGATGAAATGCGCCCGGAGCACCGCCTCTTCCGACAGCGGCGTGACGGTGGTCGCGCGCTGGGGGCGGATCTGGATGAAGCCGGTCTGCGACAAGCGGAAGAAGGCATCGCGCACCGGTTGCCGCGAAACACCCATCTGGGCCGCCACCTCGGCCTCGGAAAGCTTCGCACCCGGCGGCAGCGTCAGGTCCACCACCCGCTCGTAGAGAACGTCGAATATCTGGTCGGTGACGGTTCGGGTCCGGAGCTCTCCGAGCGGCGGCAACGTGGCGATCCCGGTTTCATGCGCGGCCATCGGAGCAACCCCGTGTTGACGTAACTTGAAAACTAGCATATTAGCAGTTTAGAAATGAATCAAGTGGCGAGAATGGGAGGAATTGACGCATGCCCCTGCTGGACGAAGACCGGCTGTTCCCGATCGAGGGTCGCGCCCGTGATCTGGCGCGCGCGCTCTACGGCGAAGTTCGCGACCTGCCGATCATCAGCCCGCATGGACATACCGATCCCCGCTGGTACGCGCTCGACGAGCCCTTCCCCGATCCGGCGCAGCTGATCGTCACGCCCGATCACTACGTCTTCCGCATGCTCTGTTCGCAGGGCGTGAAGCTCGAGGCGCTCGGCGTGCCGCGCGCCGATGGCGGCGAGACGGAGACCGACGGGCGCGCGATCTGGCGGATCTTCGCGGAACACTACTATCTGTTCCGCGCCACCCCCTCGCGGATGTGGCTCGACCACAGCTTCCAGCATGTCTTCGGCATCGACCGGCCGCTCGGCCCCGAGACGGCGGACTGGTACTACGACCATATCGCCGATTGCCTGGCGAAGCCGGAGTTCCGGCCGCGGGCGCTCTTCGAGCGGTTCAACATCGAGGCCATCTCGACGACGGAACCCGCGACCGACGAGCTGAAATGGCATCGGATGATCCGCGACTCCGGCTGGTCGGGGGGAAAGGTCGTCACCGCCTATCGGCCCGACGGCGTGGTTGACCCCGAGATGGCGGGCTTCGCCGGGAACGTCGCGCTCATGGGTGAGCAGACGGGCTTCGATACCACGACCTGGGACGGCTATCTCGACGCGCACCGGGCACGGCGGGCCTATTTCAAGGAATTCGGCGCGACCTCCTCCGACCACGGCCATATCTCCGCCCGGACCGAGGACCTGCCGCGTGCGGAAGCCGCCGCGCTCTTCGAGAAGGCGCTCCGGGGTGAATGCTCGGCGGAGGAGGCGGATGCCTTCCGCGGCCAGATGCTGACCGAGATGGCGCGGATGAGCCTCGACGACGGGCTGGTGCTGCAGATCCACCCCGGCGCGCGCCGCAACCATTCCGAACCGATGATGGCGATGTTCGGGCGCGACAAGGGTTTCGACATCCCCGGCCGCACCGATTACGTCGCGGCGCTGCGCCCGCTCCTGAACGCGGTCGGCACCGAGCCGGATCTGACGGTGATCCTCTTCACCCTCGACGAGACGTCCTATTCACGCGAACTGGCACCGCTCGCCGGCGTCTATCCCTGCCTCAGACTCGGGCCGCCCTGGTGGTTCCACGACAGCGCCGAGGGGATGCGCCGCTTCCGCGAGACGGCGACCGAGACCGCCGGTTTCTACAACACCGTCGGCTTCAACGACGACACCCGCGCCTTCTGCTCGATCCCCGCGCGCCACGATGTCGCCCGCCGGGTCGATTGCGCCTTCCTCGCGACGGCCGTCCTGACCGGGCGGCTCGACGAGGCGGAGGCGCCGGAACTGGCGCGCGATCTGGCCTATGGTCTCGCGAAGAAAGCCTACAAACTCTGAAGTTTCGTAACGGGAGGATAAGATGAAATTTTTCAAACCCACCCTCGCGGCCCTGCTCGCCTCGGCCGCCCTCGTATCCGCGGCCTCGGCCCAGGAGTGCGAGACGACGCTGCGCTCGTCCGACACCCATCCCGACGGCTATCCGACCGTCGAGGGCGTGAAGGCGATGGCCGAGGAGGTCAAGGAGAAGACCGGCGGCCGGATCTGCATCGAGGTCTTCCCCTCGTCGCAGCTCGGCGAGGAGAAGGACACGATCGAACAGACGCAGTTCGGCGTCATCGACATGGTCCGCGCCTCCTTCGGCACGTTCAACGACATCGTGCCGGAAACGCAGATCTTCTCGCTGCCCTATCTCTTCCGCTCCAGCGAGCACATGTACACCGTCATGGACGGCCCGATCGGCGAGGAACTCGCCGCGACCTTCGAACAGTATGACCTGATCGCGCTGGCCTATTACGACGGGGGCGCGCGCAGCTTCTACAATTCGCAGAAGCCGATCGAGTCGATCGACGACCTCGCCGGCATGAAGTTCCGCGTGATGCAGAACGATGTTTTCGTGGACATGATGTCGGCGCTCGGCGCCAACGCGACGCCGATGCCCTATGGCGAGGTCTATTCCTCGATCCAGACCGGCGTCATCGACGGTGCCGAGAACAACTATCCGAGCTTCGACAGCTCCGGCCACGCCGAGGTCGCGAAGTATTTCACGCTCGACGAGCACCTGATGGTTCCCGAACTGGTCGCCATCTCCAAGGTGACCTGGGACAACATGACCCCCGAGGATCAGGCGGTCCTGCGCGAAGCGGCGAAGAACTCCGCCGTCACCGAGCGCGAGCTCTGGGCCGCGCAGGAGAAGGCCTCCGAGGAGAAGGTCGTCGCGGCGGGCGTCGAGATCGTCAAGGAGATCGACAAAACGCCGTTCATCGAGGCCATGACCCCGGTCTACGAGAAATACGTGACCACGCCCGAGGCGAAGGATCTCGTCGACCGCATCCAGGCGACCGAGTGACGCCGCCGGCCGTCCGCGGGGGTGTCTCGCGGACGGCTCCCCTTCTTCCCGAATGGAGGCGCTAGATGCGCGACGGATTGAATAAGCTCGCCGACACGACCGGCCTGATCGCCCGTGCCGGCCTCTGGATCGCGGGGATCGGCCTCGTGCTGATGACCGCCTTCGTCTTCGCGCAGGTCGTCTACCGCTATGTGCTGGGGACCAGCCTGTTCTGGGCCGAGCCCGCCAGCGTCATGCTGATGGGATGGTTCATCTTCATCGGCGCCGCGGTCGGGGTGAAGGAAGGCTATCACCTCTCCTTCGATGTCGGCCTCATGGTCATGCCCGAAAGCTGGCGCCCGTGGTTCCACAGCCTGTCGGACCTCGTCGTCGTCGCCTTCGGCTTCGGCATGGCCTGGTACGGCGCGCAACTCGCGGCGAAGGCGGCGAGCGGGGTGATCCCCGGCCTCGGCATCTCCCGCGTCTGGGATTTCGCGCCCCTGATCGGCGGGGGCATCCTGCTCATTCTCTTCTCGATCGAACGCATCCTGCGCCGCTCGGCCGGGCTCAAGACCGCGCGCTTCGGCGATACCGACGACGAGGCCGGCGGCGAGGTCGACGGACAACACCATTCCCACAGCATCGGCGGCGAGGCGCTGCCCGACATGCCCGACGAGAACAGGAAGTAGATCGATGGAATACTGGATTCTGTTCGGAAGCTTCGCCTTCCTGCTCCTGATCGGCACGCCCGTCGCCTTCTGCCTCGGCGCGGCCAGTTTCTTCACCGTGCTCTATCTCGGCCTGCCGCCGGTCGTCGTGTTCCAGCGGCTCAATTCCGGCATCTCGGTCTTCGCCCTGATGGCGATCCCCTTCTTCATCTATTCGGGCGACCTGATGGTGCGCGGCGACATCGCGCGAAGACTCGTGGCATTGGCAGGCGCGCTCGTGGGTCACCTGCGCGGCGGCCTCGGCCAGGTGAACATCATGGCCTCGCTCATGTTCGGCGGCGTCTCCGGTTCGGCCGCGGCCGATGCCAGCGCGGTCGGCGGCCTCATGGTGCCGCAGATGAAGCGCAAGGGCTATGACGTCGATTACGCGGTCAACATCACCGTGGTGAGCTCGATCATCGCGCTGATGATCCCGCCCTCGCACAACATGATCATCTATTCGATCGCCGCCGGCGGAAGGCTCTCGATCGCCGATCTCTTCACCGCCGGCATCATCCCGGGCCTCCTGCTCGCGGTCCTGCTCATGGTGGCCGCCTGGTATGTCGCGAAGCAGCGCGGTTACCCGACCGAGCCCTTCCCCGGCCTTCGGATGATGGGACATCTCTTCGTCTCGGCGCTGCCCGGCCTCATCCTGATCGCGATCATCTTCGGCGGCGTGCGCTCCGGCGTGTTCACCGCGTCGGAATCCTCGAATATCGCGGTCGTCTACGCGCTGCTCGTCACCGCGCTCGTCTATCGCAGCCTGCCCTGGGGCGAATTCGTCGAGGCGACCAAGGCCGCGGTCCGCACCACCGCGATGGTGCTCCTCGTGATCGGCTGCGCCGCCTGTTTCGGCTGGCTGCTCGCCTATCTCAAGGTGCCAGCGCAGCTCGTCGAACTCCTGCAGAACGTCTCGGACAATCCGCTCGTCATCCTGCTGCTCATGAACGTGATCCTGCTGATCCTCGGCACCTTCATGGACATGTCGCCGCTCATCGTCATCACCACGCCGATCTTCCTGCCGGTGGCGATGGCCTTCGGCGTCGATCCGGTGCATTTCGGGGTGATCCTGGTCCTGAACCTCGGCATCGGGCTTTGCACGCCGCCCGTGGGCGCGGTGCTCTTCGTCGGCTGCGCGGTCGGGCGGATCTCGATCTGGACGGCGATGCGGACGATCTGGCCCTTCTACGGCGCGGCCTTCGCGGCGCTGATGCTGGTGACCTACATCCCCGCCCTCTCCCTCTGGCTGCCCGCGGTGTTCAAATGAGCGACCCGATCCGTACCGTCCTCGCGCATTCGCCCGAACTCATGGTCGTCCGCTTCGCCTTCGCGGCGGGCGACCAGGGCGCGCTCCACAGCCACCCGCATGTGCAGTCCACCTATGTCCGCTCAGGCCAGTTCCGCTTCACCATGGACGGCCGCGAGTTCGAGGTCGGACCGGGGGATGCCTTCGTGATCCCCTCGGGCACCGAACACGGCTGCGTCTGCCTCGAGGCGGGGGAGCTGATCGACAGCTTCACCCCCCGCCGCGACGACTTTCTATAGGAGTACCCTCATGACCCATGTCGAAACCCGCCACGCGACCCATCCCGACCACGTGAAGGCGATGGATACGGAGACGCTGCGCCGGCATTTCCTGACCGAGGGCATGTTCGCCGATGGCGAGATCCGGCTGGTCTACACGCATTACGACCGGTTCGTGCTGGGCGGCGCGGTCCCGAACGGCGGAGCGCTCACGCTCGACAGGATCGAGGAAACCAAGACGCCGAGCTTTCTCGACCGCCGCGAGATGGGCATCGTCAACATCGGCGACACCGGCCGGGTGGAGGCCGCGGGCCAGGGCTGGGACATGCAGAAGGGCGACGTGCTCTATCTCGGGATGGGCTCGGGCGCGGTGACCTTCTCCGGGGGGGGCCGCTTCTACATCACCTCGGCGCCCGCGCACCGCGAACTACCCTGCCGCCTCGTCACCGTCGGCGAGGCGAAGGAGGTGAAACTCGGCTCGGTTGACACCTCGAACAAGCGCACGATCCGGCAGTTCATCCATCCGCTGGTGATGGAAAGCTGCCAGCTCGTGCTCGGCTACACCTCGCTCGAGGACGGGTCGGTCTGGAACACCATGCCCGCCCATGTCCATGACCGGCGGATGGAAGCCTATCTCTACCACGGCATGGCGCCGGAATCGCGCGTGCTGCATCTGATGGGCGAGCCGACCGAGACGCGGCATATCTTCGTCGCCAACGAGCAGGCGGTGATCTCGCCCACATGGTCGGTCCACGCCGGCGCGGGGATCGGGGAATACACCTTCATCTGGGCGATGGCGGGCGACAACGTCGATTACACCGACATGGAATTCGTCCAGCCGGAGGAGCTGCGATGAGCCCCTTCTCGCTCGAAAGCCAGGTCGCGCTCGTCACCGGTGCCAATACCGGCATCGGACAGGCGATCGCGGTCGCGCTGGCACAGGCGGGCGCCGAGGTCATCGCCGCCGCCCGCCGCGATTGCGACGAGACGCTGGACCTCATGGGATCGGGCCGCGCGCTCCAGCTCGATTTCGCCGATCCGATGGCGGCGCGCGATGTCTTCGCCGAGGAACGCGTCGATATCCTCGTCAACAACGCCGGTATCATCCGCCGCGCCGACGCGGTCGAATTCTCCGAGACCGACTGGGACGAGGTGATCGACGTCAACCTCAAGGCGGTCTTCTTCACCTGCCAGGCCTTCGCCCGCTCCGCGCTGCCGCGCGGCCGCGGCAAGATCGTGAACATCGCCTCGCTGCTGTCGTTTCAGGGCGGAATTCGCGTTCCCTCCTATACCGCTAGCAAGCATGGCGTCGCGGGGCTCACCAAGCTGCTGGCCAATGAGTGGGCCGCGCGGGGGCTCAATGTGAATGCGATCGCGCCGGGCTATATCGAGACCAACAACACCGAGGCGCTCCGCGCCGACGCCGCGCGCAATCAGGCGATCCTCGACCGCATTCCCGCCGGCCGCTGGGGCCGGGCCGAGGATATCGGCCAGACGGCGGTGTTTCTCGCAGCGCCCGCGTCCGACTACATCAACGGCGCGGTCCTCAATGTCGATGGAGGCTGGCTTGCCCGATAGGCTTTATCGCGAACCCTCGACGGCCCCCGCCGGGATCGTCCACCTCGGCCTCGGCGCCTTTTTCCGCTCGCATGGTGCGATCTACATCGCCGAGGCGATGGAGAAGGCGGGCGGCGACTGGGGCATCATCGGCGTCTCGCTGCAATCGCCCGGCACACGGGACAAGCTCAAGCCGCAGGGCTGGGCCTATACCGCGCTCGAACTCGGGCCGGAGGGCGAGACGCCCCAGGCCATCACCGTGCTCCGCGAGGTTCTCGTGGCGCCGGAGGACCCCCAGGCGGTCCTCGATGCGATGGCCTCGCCCGATGTCGGGATCGTGAGCCTCACGGTCACGGAAAAGGGCTATTGCCACCAGCCCTCGACCGGCAGGCTCAATCGCGAGCATCCTGACATCGTGCATGACCTCGCGGACCCGCTGCCGAAATCCGCTCCCGGTTTCCTCGTCCGGGGTCTTGAGGCACGCCGCGCCGCGGGCCTTCCGCCTTTCACCGTGCTCTGCTGCGACAACCTTCCCGAGAACGGCAAGGTCGTGCGCGGCGTGGTGCTCGAACTCGCCGGACTGATCGATCCCGAGCTCGCCACGTGGATTGAAGCCGAGGGCGCCTTCCCCTCGACCATGGTGGACCGGATCGTTCCCGCGACCACCGCGGCCGATCTCGACCGGCTCGAAGCGCTGACCGGCGCGCGCGACGAGGCGCCGGTGATGCACGAGCCGTTCCGGCAATGGGTGATCGAAGACTATTTCGTCGGCTCCCGGCCCGATTTCGGCGCCGTGGGCGCGCAGATGGTCGAGGATGTGACGCCGTTCGAGCACATGAAGCTCCGGATGCTCAACGGGACGCACAGTTCGCTCGCCTATCTCGGCTATCTCGCGGGCCATGAGACCATCGCCGACACGGTCGCCGACCCCGCCTTCGCCGATTTCGCGCGGCGGCTCTGGCGCGACGAGATCATCCCCGCGCTGGCCCCGCCGCCGGGCGAGGATCTCGGCGACTACGCCGACGCGCTCGCCGCGCGCTACGCCAACCCCGCGATCCGCCACCGCACCTGGCAGATCGCCATGGACGGCAGCCAGAAGCTCCCGCAGCGCATCCTCGGCACCATCGCCGAATCCCGCGTCGCCGGCCGTCCGGTGCCGGGCCTGACGCTCGCCGTGGCGGCCTGGATCCGCTACACTTCCGGCAAGGACGAGAAGGGCGACCCGATCGAGGTCAAGGACCCGCTCGCGGCGAAACTCGCCGGTCTCTGGACGACGGATCCCGAAGACACGGTTCGGGGTTATCTCTCGGTAACCGAGGTGTTCCCGAGCGCGCTCCGCGACGACCCGGACTTCGCCGCCGATCTGACGCGGGCGCTCTCCGGGCTTCTTGCGAACGGCGCCCGGGCCATGGTGGGAGGAGCGGTCGATGCCTGAACCCCTGATACTGAATGCGTCGGACAATGTGGCGATCCTGACGGAAAAGGGCGTCGCACCGGCCGGGCACAAGATCGCGCGCGCGGCGATCCCGGCCGGCGGCACCGTGGTGAAATACGAGCAGATCATCGACCATACCACCGAGGACATCCCCGAGGGCGCGCATGTCCACCGTCACAACTGCGCCTTCGGCGCGCATGACCGCGAGTATCATCCCGGCGCCGGGCTCGACGCGGCGCGCGCCGCGATGGGGGACCGGGCGGCGGGCGAACTGACCTTCGAAGGCTACCGCCGGCCGGACGGCTCGGTCGGGACGCGCAACTACCTCGCGCTCGTCGCCACCGTGAACTGCTCGGCCACGGTCATCCGCCGCGCCGCGGAGGAAATCCGCATCGAAGGCGCGCTCGACGCCTATCCGAACGTGGACGGCGTCGTCGCCTTCGCGCATGGCTCCGGCTGCGGCATGGCCGACAGCGGGCCGGGCTGGCGCGCGCTGCAACGCGTGCTGACGGGCCACGCGGGCCATCCCAATGTCGGCGCGGCGCTCTTCGTCGGGCTCGGCTGCGAGGTGATGCAGATCGCCCGGATGAAGCAGGAGCTCGGCGCCGCGGCGCGGTTCCACGGCCTCACCATCCAGGACACCGGCGGCACGCGCCGCACCATCGACGCGATCAAGGCGCGCATCCGCGAGATGCTGCCCGCGCTCAACGAGTCGCGGCGGGAGACCGTCCCGGCCTCGTCGCTCCGGATCGGACTGCAATGCGGCGGATCGGACGGGTTCTCCGGCGTCACCGCCAATCCCGCGCTCGGCATCGCGAGCGACATCCTCGCCGCGCATGGCGCCTCCATGGTCCTGTCGGAGACGCCGGAAATCTACGGCGCCGAGCGGCTCCTGCTCGATCGCGCGGTGACACCCGCGGTGGCGGACAAGCTTCTGGAGCGGATACGGTGGTGGGAGGAGTATACCGCGCGCAACGGCGCCTCGCTCGACAACAACCCCTCGCCGGGCAACAAGGCGGGCGGCCTGACGACCATCCTGGAAAAATCGCTCGGCGCCGTCGCGAAGGGCGGCGGCGCGCCGCTCGAGGCCGTGCTCGAATATGCCGAGCCGATCACCACGCCGGGGCTGAACTTCATGGACACGCCCGGCTACGACCCGGTCTCGGCGACCGGCCAGATCGCGGGAGGCGCGCAGCTCATCGTCTTCACGACCGGCCGGGGCTCGGCCTTCGGCTCGAAACCCGCGCCTACGATCAAGCTCGCGACCAACGACCGGCTGGCGCAGGCGATGCCCGACGACATGGACCTCAACTGCGGCGACGTGCTGAGCCGGGGCGTGTCGCTCGAGGACAAGGGGCGCGAGATCGTGGCGCTGATCCTCGCCACCGCCTCGGGCCAGACGACCAAGAGCGAGGCGCTCGGCCTCGGCGACAACGAATTCGTGCCCTGGCAGATCGGCGCCGTGGTCTGACGCGCGAACCTCGGCCCTGACAGGGACCGGGGCTCGGCATTCGGCGGAGGGCACCCCGGGTCTTGCCCGGGTGCCGCGTGCCTCAGTTCTCGAGGAAGCGCCGGGCGCTCGGCAGCGTCTTCATGAGCACGTAATAGGCGATCCCGGCCGGCAGCAGGCTCGCGTACCAGGAGATCCCGGTGAAGGTCAGCGCGGCGACGACACCCACCGCCATCGCGATGACCGCGGCCATGTTGACGCCCCGATAGGAGCCGGTCGGATCATAGAGCTTGTCGAGGTTCAGCTCCCGCCGCCGCAGGATGTAGTAATCCACGACGAGGATCGCGAAGATCGGTCCGAGGAAGGCCGAATAGGTGCGGATGAAGATGTTGAGCCCGTCGGCGGATTCGTCCTTCACCAGTTCCCAGGGGAAGGTTGCGAAGGCGAGCAGGCCGACGATCACCGCCGAGGTCTTGAAGCTGACCTTGAACACATCCATGAGCGCATAGGCCGGCGGCACGACGTTGTTGAGGATATTCGTCGTGACCTGCGCGAAGGCGATGAAGAGCAGCGTCACGATCAGGAGAAGCTTGTTGTCGACGGCGCTCGAAAAGACCTTGATCGGATCGACCTCGCCCGTCGCGCCGGAGACCATGAGCCCGATCAGACCCATGAAGAGCGTCGCCGGCAGGATCGAGTTGGCATAGATCACAACCTGACGGACCGGCCCGACATCCTTGCGCAACTCGCGCGAATAGTCGGAGACGTTCAGCATCATCGTCGAATAGATGCCGAGGAACAGCATCGTCGCCCCCCAGAACGGCGCGCCCCAGGTGCCCTCGACATTGACGAGGTTGGTCATGATCTCGTCGCCGTATTTGCTGATGACGCTGAAGAACATGTAGATCAGCGAGCCGATGATGAAGACCGAGCCGATGTTCTCGAGCCATTTGATGCCGTGGAAGCCCAGCACGGAGAGGCCGATCTGCAGGAACTGGAAGCCGATGAAGAAGATCCAGATGTTGGAATAGCCGAACAGCGTCTCCGACACGAGGTTGAGCGCCCCCGCGCCGATCCAGCTCTGGAACCCGAACCAGACGATCGCCGGGACCGAGCGCACCAGCGCCGGAATTCGGGTGCCGGCGAAGCCGAAGGCGGAGCGCGCCTGCACCATGAAGGGGATGCCGTATTTGTGCCCCGCCTGCCCGTTGATCATCAGCGTGGGCCGGGGCACGGTTTCTTGAGACAGCGTCGAGCGCTACTTTCCCGAGGAACGGGGGTAGAGCATGGACGACAAGAGCGACGTGAAACCTGGCGCGACGGAGGCCTCGGCCC
>NZ_JBKQWU010000027.1:0-46277 GCF_047275745.1 Amaricoccus sp. W119
CTGGGAGAAATCCATCGCTTCCGCCGAGGCGTGGATATTCATCGCCCATATCCGCGTCCTGACCAGGCGCCTCGCAAGGTATTGGCACGGCGCGTAGAGTTTCGAGTCCGGCTCTAAGAGACCCCGGACGGGGCGGAGCCTGAGGCTTCGCCCCGTCCTCCTTTCCCTCCATCGGCGTAACCTGCCCCGCGTTTGGCGCGGGATCCCCAAGGGGTTTCCAGATGAACCTGAACTCAGAGGCCCGCTCGGGCTATGGCGCCGCCGCGGCGCCGATCCGCACCGACCGTGGCGCGGAATATGCGATCTTCGCGAAGATCACCCACCGGCTGAACGAGCTGGACGAAAGCGACAAGAGCTCCTTCCCCAGGCTCGCCGCCGCCGTCTGCGACAATCAGCGGCTCTGGGGCGCGCTTCGCACCGATCTGATGCACGACGGCAACGCGCTTCCCATCGGCCTGCGCGCGCAGCTGATCGGCATCGCGGAATTCGTCCGCAAGCACAGCCTCCAGGTGCTGGCCGGCAAGGGCTCGATCGCCGCGCTCATCGACATCAACACCTCGATCATGCGCGGACTCCGCGGAAAGGCGGAGGCCAGCGCGTGAGCGGCCTTGTCCTGAAACTTGGCCCGCGCGAGCGGGTCATGATCAACGGGGTCGTCATGGAGAATGGCGACCGCCGTGCCCGGCTGAACGTGATCACGCCGGATGCGAATGTCCTGCGCCTGCGCGACGCGATCCATCCGGGCGAGGCGAATACGCCGGTGCGCCGCGTCTGCTACATCGCGCAGCTCGTCCTCGCGGGCGAAGCGGACGCGGAGGAAGGCCGGCGCCAGCTTCTCCGCGGCATCGAACAGCTGAGCCAGGTGTTCCAGGACCCGGACAGCCGCTCGCATCTGACGGGCGCGACGGCCGCGGTCGTCGAGGGCCGGTTCTACCAGGCGATGCGGGGCCTGAGAAATCTGCTGCCGCGCGAGGCGCGGTTGCTCGGAGTGGCACAGCCGGCGACCTGACCGGCGTCGAAGGAGGCAGGCCATGAGCTACACGCCACAGGTTCCGTTATCCGGCATCGCCGGCTGGCGCCTCCTGCAAAGGACACAGGCGTCGCAACAGGCCGCCTTCGACCAGAGCGCCCAGATCAAGGCCGATACCGCCTATTTCGAGAAGAACATCGGCTCCGTCGAGACCGCGGCCGACCTGATGGCGGACCGGCGGCTCCTGAAGGTCGCGCTCGGCGCCTTCGGGCTCGATGAGTGGATCGACAGGAAGGCCTTCATCCGCAAGGTGCTCGAAGAGGGCATGACCGATCCGAAGGCGCTCGCGAGCAGGCTTTCCGAGCCGAATTTCAAGAAGCTCTCCGCCGCCTTCGGTTTCGGCGATGCCAAGGGCGCTCAGACGGCGGCCGAGGGTTTCGCCGCGGAGATCACCGGCGCCTACAGGACCCGCGCCTTCGAGGCCGCGGTCGGCGATACCGACGAGAACATGCGGCTCGCCCTCAATTTCAAGCGCGAGATCGCCGGTCTCGCAGGCGCCGAGGGCGAGAACGGCGGCAGCTGGTACTCGATCATCGGCTCCAAGACGCTCGGCCAGGTGGTGCAACAGGCCTTCGGCCTGCCCACGAAATCCTTCGGCACGCTCGACGTCGACCGACAGCGCGACATCCTGATGAAGAAATGCGATGCGATGTTCGGCTCCTCGGACCTCTCGGTCTTCCAGGACCCGGCCAACGTGAGCAAGCTCATCGACCGCTTCCTCGCGCGCTCGCAGCTCGAGACCGGCCCGACCAGCACGGCGGGCGCATCGCCCGCGTTGAGCCTGCTCCAGTCGGGCGGGTCGAGCGGGTCGCAGGGTATCCTGAACCTGCTCATGTCGCTCAGATAGGTCCGTCGAGGATCGCGCCGAGCCGGGCGAAGCTGTCCGCGACGCCCGCCGGCGCCCTTTCCGTGAAGAACCCGTCGAGCCGCGGCCAGAGCCGCGTCGCCTCGTCGATCGCCGGGTCGCTTCCCGGGACATAGAGCCCGGTCTGGATCATCAGCGCCGCGTTCTCATAGGCCGTCAGAATGCGCCGGGTCCGGAGGATTCGCGCGTTCTCGTCCTCGGTCGCGATCCCCGGCAGGCTGCGCGAGACCGAGCGGCGCACATCGACCGCCGGGAAGCGCCCGCGCTCGGCGATGCCGCGATCAAGCACGACATGGCCGTCGAGCACGCCGCGCGCGATATCGGCGATCGGCTCGTCCATGTCGGAGCCCGCGACGAGCACGCTGAAAACCCCGGTAATGTCGCCCCTGCCGAAGACGCCCGGCCCCGCCCGCTCGCAGAGCGCGGCGATGAGGTTCGAGACCGAGGGCGGGAAGCCGCGCAGGCTCGGCGCCTCACCCGCCGTCAGCGCGATCTCGCGATGCGCCTCGGCGAAGCGGGTGAGCGAATCGATCAGCAGCAGCACGTGCCGTCCCTGATCGCGGAACACCTCCGCCACCGCCATCGCCATCCAGGCGGCCCGCCGCTTGATGAGCGGCGCCTGATCCGAAGTGGCGGCGATGACGACGGAGCGCTCCATCCCCTCCGCCCCCAGCACGTGGTCCACGAAGTCGCGCAGCTCCCGTCCGCGCTCGCCGATGAGCGCGAGCACGACGACATCCGCCTCGATCCCGCGCGCGAGATCGGCGAGGAGCGTGGATTTGCCCACGCCGGAGCCCGCGAAGATGCCGATCCTTTGTCCGCGCGCGAGCGGCAGCATCGTGTCGAAAACGCTCAAGCCCGTCGCGAGCCGTGTCCCGAGGCCCTTGCGATTCGCAGGCGGAGGCGGCGCCGCGCGAAGGCTCGCGCTCGCGGCGCCCGCGCCGAGCGGCCGACCGTCGAGCGGCTGGCCGAAGGCGTCCACGACCCGGCCCATCCAGGAGAGATCCGGATGCACGCCGGCCGGGCCAATCAACCGGACCGCGTCGCCGACCGCGACCCCGTCGATGGCGCCATAGGTCATCGCCCGCGCCCGCGTCGCGCCGAGGCCGACAATCTCGCCGCCGAGACGGCCGCCGCCCGCCACCACCTCGACCTGATCGCCGGTCCGGGCGTGATGGGTCAGCCCCTCGATCTCGATCGCGGCGGAGCCGACGGTTGCCACGCGGCCGACGCGGCTGGCGTTGGAGAGGCGCGAGAGTTCCGCCGCGAGGGCCGAGAAGTCCGTGTGCATGATCCTGATCCGCGAGCATTCGATTACAGTTTTTCAACCACTCGAGGTTAAGGGTCGGTTGTCACGCATGAGGAGAACCGCCCGATGGACCTGAACCTGAACGTTCTGCGCCTCGCGAGCGGCCTTGCAACCCATGCCGCCCAGCGCCAGGCGCTGATCGCCGAGAACATGGCCAATTCGGACACGCCGGGTTTCCGTGCCCGCGACCTGCCCGATTTCGGCGCGGTGCTCGACCGGGCGGTTCCTGCCTTCACGGCGAAGCTGACCCGGCCCGAACACATCGCCTTCGGCGCCGATGCGATCCTCGGCGCCGAACCGCGCCCCGACGCGATCGAGGGCGCCGACGCGCCGAACGGCAATTCCGTCTCGATCGAGGACCAGATGATGCGCGCCGCGAATGTCCGCCAGAGCCACGAGATGGCGATGGGGGTCTATTCCAAGTCGCTCGAGATCCTGCGCGCGTCGATCGGAACCAGATAGGAACGGATCAAATGGATGATCTGATGAAGACGCTCGCGACCTCCGCGAGCGGGATGCGCGCCCAGGCGACGCGCGTCCGTCTCGGCGCCGAGAACATCGCCAACGCCGACACGCCCGGCTATCGCCGCAAGACGGTGAGCTTCGAGGAAGCCTTCGTGCGCGCGGGCGATGCGCCGACCGTCGCGACGGGTCCGGTGATGCTCGACCAGAGCGAGTTCCAGAGCAGTTTCGCGCCCGACGATCCGCTCGCGGACAAGAACGGCTACATCCACGGCTCCAATGTCGATCTGATGGTCGAGATCGCCGATTCCCGCGAGGCGAACCGGTCCTACGAGGCCAACCTTCGCATGTTCGATCAGGCCCGGCAGATGGCGAGCTCGCTCATCGGCCTCTTGCGGCGCTGACCCCTCACTCCTGCCAGAAAGGCGCATCATGGATATCCGCGCAACCCTCGCCTCCCAGGTCTATGGCCAGACCCGCGTCGCCGCGAAGCCGGCCCCGGTGGAGCCCCAGTCGCCCGGGCAGGCCTTCGCGGCCGCGGGGGCCGATTTCATGGAGACCATGCGCGCGGGTGAGGAAACGGTGCAGGCCGGCCTCGCCGGCCGCGCCGACCCGCAGGCGGTGGTCGAGGCGCTGGCCGCGACCGAGATGGCGGTGCAGACCGCCGTCGCGGTGCGCGACAAGGTGGTCGAGGCCTATCAGGAAATCCTGCGGATGCCGGTCTGACGGTGCGCGCACGGCGCCGGGCAAGCTGGCCCCGGATGTTGGCGCGTCATTCCGCGTCGCAGGGCACGGCGGTCCGGCATCGGCCCGAAGGGGCGCTGCGATGACCGAGGCGGAACTGCTCGACATCCTGCGCTCCGCGCTCTGGACCGCGCTCATCGTCTCGACGCCGATCCTCGCGGTGGCGCTCGTCGTCGGTCTCGTGATCGGCCTCCTGCAGGCGCTGACCTCGGTGCAGGAGATGACGCTCACCTTCGTGCCGAAGCTTGGCGCGATCCTCGTCGTCTTCTGGGTCACGATGAGCTTCTCCGGCCAGACGCTGACGAAGTTCTACGAGGACGAGATCATCCCCCGGGTGATCGGTCGATAGGGCGCACCCCACCGAATTGACCGAATTTTTACGAAAAGTCCCAATGTGTTGGGGGCGCCCTTCGAAGGCGCCGAAGGCGGGAGTATCGCGATGGATCTTGCAGGCTATGTCGCCCTGACGCGTCAATCGGGTCTCGCCCGCGAGATGCAATCCGTCGCGAACAACATCGCCAATATCTCGACCACCGGCTTTCGCCGCGAGGGTGTGATCTTCGCCGAGGAGGTGCGCGCGCTGCCGCTCGAAGGCGGCGCGGTCGCGATGACATCGGCGCGCGCGCGCTACACCGACGCGGCGCAGGGCGCGCTTGAACAGACGAACGGCACCTTCGATCTCGCGATCGAGGGCGACGGCTTCTTCACCGTGATGACCGCCCAGGGCCAGCGCCTCACCCGGGCCGGCGCCTTCGGGCGCGACGCGGACGGGCAGATCGTGACGCCCGACGGCGGCCTCCTGCTCGACGAGGGCGGCGGCGCGATCGCCATCCCCTTCGAGGTGCGCTCGATCGGCATCGCCGCCGACGGCACGATCTCGGCCGACGGCCAGCCGGTCGCGCGCGTGGGTCTGGTGACGGTAGAGGATCAGACGAAGCTCTTCCGCGAATCCGGCACGCTCTACCGTTTCGACGGAGATGCCGCGCCCGCCGAGACCGCGAAGGTGCTCCAGGGATTCCTCGAACAGTCGAACGTCAATCCGATCCTCGAGATCGCGCGGATGATCGAGGTCCAGCGCGCCTATGAATACGGCCAGAAGCTGATGGACCAGGAGGATGCGCGCATCCGCCTCGTCGTCCGCACCCTCGGCTCGAACAGCTGACCCCCCTGCCCGGCGAAGGAGAGAACCCATGCGTGCACTGAATATCGCGGCGACCGGGATGGCGGCGCAGCAGACCCGGGTCGAGGTCATTTCGAACAACCTCTCGAACATGAGCACGACCGCCTACAATCCGAGGCGAGCCGAATTCGCCGATCTGCATTACGAGCAGGTCTCGCGCCCCGGTACGATCAATGCGACCGACGGCACCGTGCTGCCCGCCGGTGTGCAGCTCGGGCTCGGCGTGCGCGCGGCGGCGGTTTCGGTCGATATCCAGCAGGGCACGCTTTCGGAAACCGGTGGCTCCCTCGATCTCGCGATCGAGGGCACGGGCTATCTCGAAGTCACCCTGCCCTCGGGCGAGCCCGCCTATACCCGCGACGGCGCGCTGAAGCGTACGGGCGACGGTCTCATCGTCACCTCCGAGGGTTTCGCGGTCGAGCCGCAGATCACCATTCCCGAGGATGTCAAACAGATCACGATCAACGCCGCCGGCGAGGTCTACGCCTATTTCGAGGGCGAAACCGAGGCCCAGCTGCTCGGGCAGTTCAACCTCACGAGCTTCGCGAACGAGAAGGGGCTCGAAGCCATGGGCGGCAACCTCTTCCGGGAGACCGAGGCCTCAGGCGCGGCCAATGTCGGGACCGCGGGCGAGGACGGGCGTGGCACGTTCCGCCAGGGCTATCTCGAAGCCTCCTCGGTCGACGCGGTGCGCGAGATCACCGGCCTCATCGAAGCACAGCGCGGCTACGAGATGAATGCGAAGGTCATCACCGCCGCCGACCAGATGCTCTCCGCCACGGTCGAGATCCGCTAAGCCCATGAAACGCCTCGCTCTCGCAGTTCTCGCCGCCCTCGTCGCGGCGCCCCCTGCCCCGGCGGACACGGTGGTCCCGCTCC
The DNA here is from genome assembly GCF_047275745.1 of Amaricoccus sp. W119. Taxonomy (NCBI): domain Bacteria; kingdom Pseudomonadati; phylum Pseudomonadota; class Alphaproteobacteria; order Rhodobacterales; family Paracoccaceae; genus Amaricoccus; species Amaricoccus sp. W119. The sequence goes on from NZ_JBKQWU010000027.1 coordinate 6,470, forward strand.
GCCCGATCCGCGGCCAGTCGATCCTGTCCCCCGCCGACCTGACGCTCAGCGACGGCGACACCCCGGGCGCGCTCGCCTCGATCGAAGAGGCGGTGGGCAAGGAGGCAAAGGTGACGCTCTATACCGGCCGGCCGATCCTCGCGTCGCAGATCGGCGCCCCGGCGCTCGTCGAGCGTAACCAGCTCGTGCGGATGACCTATGCCGCAGGGTCCCTGTCGATCACCACCGAGGGCCGCGCGCTCGACCGCGCCGGCGTCGGAGAGGAGGTGCGCGTGATGAATCTGACTTCCCGCCAGGTCGTGACCGGAGAGGTGACGCCCCAGGGCGGCGTCATGGTGATGCGATGACCCAGGCAGTAACCCCGCCGATGATCCCGCCGACAACGCGGCCGATGACCCGGGCGCTCCCGCGGCTGGCGCCGCTTCTCGCCCCCGTGCTCTTCCCCGTCCTCATGATGGCCTGCACGCCGATCATGCAACCGCCGGAGATGTCGGCCATCGGCACCGGCGGCGTCGATCGCGAGATCATCACGCCCGAGCGCGCCGCGCTCGCCATTCCCGCGCCGCAGGCCGCGCGCTACGATTACCAGCAGGCATCGCTCTGGAATACCGGCCCGAAGGGCCTGCTCGGCGACAGGCGGGCGAAATCCCTCGGCGATCTGCTGACCGTCTCGATCGAGATCGACGAACAGGCGGAGATGAAGAACACCACCAGCCGCGCCCGCGAGGGCAGCGAAGGCGTGGGCATGAACGCGGCCTTCGGGCTCTCCCATATCCTCGACCTCGATTCGACCAAGGTGACGCCCGAACTCGACATAAACTCGGATTCGAGCTTCAAGGGCAATGGCTCGACCAAGCGCAACGAGAAGCTGCGACTCCGGGTCGCCGCGACGGTGGTGCAGGTGCTGCCCAACGGGCAGCTGGTCATCCAGGGCGACCAGGAGGTGCGGGTGAACAACGAACTGCGCGACCTGCAGGTCTCGGGCATCGTGCGGCCGGAGGACATCTCGCGCCACAACGAGATCGACTACGACCGGATCGCGGGGGCCCGCATCTCCTATGGCGGGCGGGGCCAGCTCACCACGGCGCAGCAGCCGCGCTATGGTCAGCAGATCACCGACCAGATCCTGCCCTTCTGAACCGCGCCGGAGTCCCCCCATGAAGAAGATCCTCCTTCCCGCGCTTCTCGCGCTCCTGGGTCTCGGGGCCGGGGTCGGCGCCGGACTGGCGCTCCGGCCCGCGCCCGAGACCGCCTCGGAGACCGACTCCGGGCATGCGGCCGCTGCCGAGGCGAACCCGGAAGGGGGCCCGGACCTGGGGTCGGAGGAGGAGGTGCTCGACGAGAACGCGGCCGGGTTCGTGGCCGTGCCCTTCGGCAAGCCCTTCGTTGTGCCGGTGTTCCATGAGGGCGCGACCACCGCCATGGTCGTGCTCTCGCTCGCGATCGAGGTCGAGCCCGAGGCGGCCGAGGAGGTCACCGCGGCCGAGCCGAAGCTGCGCGACGGCTTTCTCAAGGTCATGTTCCGCCACGCGGGCTCGGGCGGCTTCGATGGCGATTTCACCACCGGCGCCAAGATGGACGACCTGAAGGCCGCGCTCCGCAAGACCTTGCGAACCTTGCTTCCGCTGCCGCCGACCGGCGCCGTCCTCGTCACCGAGATCGCGCGCCAGGACCAGAGCTGAGGACCGCGCCTGAACTTGTCCGAGCCATGCCGCCCTTGCATGACGAGGTTGCGAAACCAGAGCTTCTCCGGCGCTCATCCGATGCCTAGATTTCGGACAACGATGAACCCGGAAAGGCAAAAAGAAATGATCCTGGATTCGTATGAACAGTTCTACCGCGCCTTCGAAGTCCAGCCCCGGACGCAGGCGAAACCCGTGAACCTCCGGTCCGAGAACCCGGCCGCGGCCTGGTTCGCCCAGTACGCGCCCGCCTTCGGCATCACTCCCAAAGCCGGCAGCTCGAAATAGGTCGGGGCTCCGCTCCCCGTCATGCCACCCGTCATGCGGCTTGGAGCGAGGCGCCGCCTCCCGTAGACTGCCCGCACGACCAACACGGCGGATCGACGCCGGGCCGGCGGGAGGCGGAAATGACTTTGAAGGAAAGTTTCACGGCCGAGGAATGGGCGCGCGTGGTCGCGGCTCCGATGATCTCGGGCATAGCGGTGACCGCCGCTGAGCCGGGCGGGCTCTGGGGCGCGGTGAAGGAAAGCTTCGCCGTCGCCAGCGCCGTCGGCAAGGCGAAGAGCGAGGGCGGGCAGAACGCCCTGATCGACGCCGTCGTCGAAGCCTATGAGACGCCGGAGGGTCGCAGTCAGGCACGCGACGTACTCAAGCACGAGGCGCACGGCCTGAAGCCACCCGAGGTCGTGGAGGCGGCGATCGCCGAACTGACCGAGGTGTCGCGGCTCGTGGCCACCAAGACGCCCGAGCAGGCGGCGGGCTTCAAGGCCTGGCTCGGCGAAATCGCGAACAAGGTGGCGGAGGCCGGAACCGAGGGTGGCTTCCTCGGCTTCGGCGGCGAGAAGGTCAGCGTGGCGGAGAAGGCCGCGCTCGACAAGATCGCCTCGGTCCTCGCCTGACGGTACCCTCACTCGAATTCCCCGCGCCGCCCCTCCCCGGGCGGCGTTTCGCGTTCCGCGCGCGCCAGCCGCGCCCGCGCCGCTTCCCGTGCCGCGCGGTCGCGCAACTCGCCGAGCGCCTTGTCCTTGCCGAGACTGACCGCCGCGGCCGCGCGGGCGGCCCGGATGCGCTCCCCAATCTCGGCCCTGCGGTGCGAAAGCTCCGCCGTCCGCTGATCCGCCCAGCGCAACCGCGCCTCGAGCGCCCCCGGAGGGCTCGCGCCGAACGGTTCCGCCAGTTCGGCCGCGCGGGTCGCGCGGATCGCCTCGATCTCAGTCGCGCAATCCCGCTCGGCGCGCAGAAGCTTCTCCAGCGCCGCGAGATCCGCCGCCTTGCGCGTCTCGGCGAGCCGGCGGAGCGCTTCGAGCCGGTCGGGGGTCACAGCCGCCCCCGCGCCGCCTCGCGCATCCGGTCGGCGAATCGGACCGCCGCCGCGACCGCGCGATACTGTTCGGGCCGGATCTCCTGGCCGATCTCGACCGTCGCATAGAGCGCGCGCGCGGTCGCCACATCGCCATGTACCGGCACGCCGGACGCCTCCGCCACTTCGCGGATCTTCGCCGCCGCGGCGTCCATGCCCTTCGCGACGCAGACCGGCGCGCTGCCCTTCGCCCGGCTCCACTTCAGGGCCACGGCGTAATGCGTCGGGTTCACGATCACCACATCGGCGGTCGGGACATCGGCCAGCATCTGGTTGAGCGCGATTTCCTGCCCGCGGCGCCGCCGCTCGGCCTTGGTATGGCCGTCACCCTCGGATTTGCGGTGCTCCTCCTTCACCTGCTGGAGCGTCATTCGGAGCTTGCGGGCGTGGCTGATCCGCTGCCAGATCAGGTCCGCGGCGCCGATCACCATGGCGATGGCGGCGGTGATCGCGAGCATGGTGACGAGCGTCCGCGTCATCATGATCCCGAGCACTCGCGGGTCGGCCGTGGCGGCGCCGGTGATCTCGTCCACCTCGCGGCCGAGATAGAGCGACAGCGCGATGGCGATCGCGACGAGTTTCAGGACCGCCTTGCCGAATTCGACGAGACCGCTCGTTCCGAACTTGTTCTTCGCATTCGAGAGAAGCGACAGCCGCGACAGTTTCGGCGTCAACTTCTCGCCCGAAAACACCACCGCGCGCTGCGCGAGCAGGCAGAGCGCGACCGCGACCATCGGCGCGAGCAAGAAAGGCGCGAGCGGGCCGACAGCGGCGCCGATGATGCCGAGCGCCAGCCCCGGCCCTCCGGGCGCCAGCAGCGGCAGACGGTCCGCGTTCGTCAGAAAGATCATCAGCGTCGAACCGGTGGCGCTTACCGCGGCGGCGCCCGCGAGCGTGATCGCGATCAGAAGCGCGAGATAGCCCGCCGCCGCCGTCGCATCGGTCGATTTCGCGACATCGCCCTTGGCGCGTGCTTCCGCGAGGCGTTGCGGTGTCGCCTCGAAGCTCTTCTCGCCGGCATCCTCGCCGCCGCCCTCGCTCATCGCGGCATCGCCAGCGGCGCGGCGAGCAGCGCGTCAAGCGCGCCGTTCCAGTGCCGCAGGATCACCGGCGCGGCGAGCAGGAGCAGCGCGATGCCGCCCGCCGTCGCCGCCGGCGCGCCGATGAAGGAGACCATGAGCTGCGGCATCGCCCGGTTGATCGCGCCAAGCGCGAGGTTATAGGCGAAAGCCGCGATAACGAAGGGCGCCGCCAGCGAGAAGCCGAGCGCGAAGGCCGAGGCGAGCCGCGCCACACCCCAGGCCGCGACATCCTCGGCCGGGGGCATGAGCCCCATCGGCAGCGCCTCGTAGCTCCGCGCCATCAGGATCGCCGCCTTCACATGAAGCCCGGTCGCGACCGCGAGCGTGAGCCCGGCCAGCACGAGGAGCGTGCCCATCGCCGGCATCGGATCGGGCGTCACGCCGCCGCCGAGGATCTGGGAGAGCGAGGTCGACTGCGCGATGATCGTTCCCGCGAACTGCAGGGCGTGGACGAGAAACCGCGCGGCGATGCCGAGGATGACACCCACGAGCGCCTCGGTGATCAGCATCGCGAGAAAGGGTCGCGCCGGGTCCGCCGGGGAGCCGAACCCCTCGCCCGCCACGATCGGCCAGACGACCATGGCGAAGGCGAGCGTGAGCCCGAGCCGGACACGCGCCGGGATCGTCTGTTCCCCGAAGGCGGGCAGGAGCGCCATCACGCCGCCGACGCGGGCGAAGACGAGGATGAACCCCGCCACCGCCCCTTCGGTCAGCGCGAGCAGCCGCCCCAGGTCGCCGATCATGCGAGGCCCAGCACGGCGGGCCGGGACGCCGTCGCGATTTCCTCGAAACTCAGTACCGGGTTGCGGATGCCCTTGGAACTCAGCACCGTGCGCAGGAAGCGACGGCGTTTCGTCGAGGTGACGACCGCCGGATAGCGCCCCTGGACCCCCGCCGCCGCGATCTTCTCGGCGACCGAATTCGCCAGCCGATTGAACTCGTTCGGCGGCAGGGCGACATCGACGATGCCCGATCCGTCGGGAAGCTGATATTTCTGGAACAGTTCCTCCCAGGCGGGCGCGAGCTGGATGAGCGGCAGCGCGCCGTCCGGCTCCCGCACCTCGGCGACGAGCTGGAAGCCGAGCCGGTGGCGCACATGTTCCGTCACCACTGCGGCGCTGGTCTGCGAGGAATGCGCCTCGGCGATCGCCTCGAAGATCAGGGGGAGATTGCGCACCGACACCCGTTCTTCGAGCAGAAGCCGCAGCACCGCCTGAAGCGTGTCGATCGGGAAGCGGTCGGGCACGAATTCGTCGAGCATCCTGCGGTTCGCCTCGGCGCGCTTGGTGTCGCTCAGGCGGGTGAATTCGTCGATCAGCTTGCGGAGCGCGCGGCGGGTGAAGAGCCGGCCGAAGTTCTGCTTCACGATCTCCAGCAGATGCGTCGCGACCACCTCTGTCGGGGTGATGACCGTCAGCCCCATCAGCGCCGCGTCCTCCTGCGATCCCTGGGCAATCCAGCGGGCGGGGGCGCCATAGACCGGCTCGGCGACGCTGATCCCGTCCGGCGCGGGGGCCTTGTCGTCGGGCAGGAGGACGAGCACCATCTCGGTCTCGATCCGGCTCCGCGCCGTCTCCACGCCCTGGATGCGGATCGTGTAGGTGCCCGGCGGGAGGCCCGGATTGTCGGTAAGCCGGATCTCTGGAAGGATGAGCCCGAAGCTCTGCGCGATATGGTTGCGCATGTTGAGGATGCGCGCGTCGAGCCCGGTCGCCGCGTCCATCACCACCGGCACCAGATTGGGCGAGAACTCCATATGGATCTCGTCCACGTCGAGCAGGTCGCCGAGCGACTTCTTCGGCGCCGCGGTCGCCTCGGGTTTCGGCTCGGCCTCCAGGGCGGCGGCCTTCACCTCGGCGCGCTTCGCGAGATGCGCGGCCCCGCCGAGGCAGGCGGCGGCGATCATGAACGGGATGAACGGCAGGCCCGGCACGAAGGCGAAGAGCGCCATCAGCACGCCGACCGTGGCGAGCGCCACGGGATGCCCGCCAAGCTGACGCGTCAGCGCGCGATCGGTCGAGCCGACCGTGCCGCCCTTCGAGAGCAGCATGGCGGAGGCGATCGAGATGATGACGGCCGGGATCTGCGTCACGAGCCCGTCTCCGACCGTCAGGATCGAATAGGTCTCGAAAGCCTCACCCACCGGCAGGCCATGGACCAGCACGCCAAGCGCGAGCCCCACGGCGAGGTTCAGCATGGTGATGAGCAGGCCCGCGATCGCATCGCCCTTGACGAATTTCGACGCGCCGTCGAGCGAACCGAAGAAGGTGGTCTCCTCCTGCTCGATCCGGCGGCGGTCGCGCGCCTCGGCATGGCTGATCGCGCCCGCGGCCATGTCAGCGTCGATCGCGAGCTGCTTGCCGGGCATCGCATCGAGCGCGAAACGCGCCGAGACCTCGGCCATGCGGCCCGCGCCCTTGGTGATCACGATGAAATTGACGATGAGGAGCACGCAGAAGATCACGAGGCCGAGAAAGACCGAGCCGCCCATGATGAAATTGGCGAAACCCTCGATCACATGGCCCGCGGCGCCGGTGCCGGTATGGCCGTCGCCGATGATGAGCTTCGTCGTCGAGACGTTGAGCGAGAGCCGCAGCATCAGGCTCGCGAGCAGGATGGTCGGGAAGGTCGAGAAATCGAGCGGCCGGTTGATGAAGAGCGTGATCGTGAAGATGAGGATCGCCAGCGCGAAACTGACCGCGAGCCCCATGTCGAGCAGCCAGGTCGGGATCGGCAGGATCATCATCGCGATCACCGCCATCAGCGCCATCGCGAGCAGCACGGTCGGCTGGAACAGCGCGCGCGTGTCGAGGGTGATGCCGCCGACGTTGAAGCTCCCGGTCCTGAAATTCCCGGTCCTGAAACTCCCGGTCCTGAATCCCTCTGCCCTGAATCCCTCCGCCTTGAATCCATCGGCGGGGCGCGGATCTGTCAGGCTTTCGGGCGCCATGATTGGGGTTCTCCTCGGACCGTCCCGCCTCCGGGTCTAAGGAGCCATGGTTGACGAAGGGTTAGCCGGCCCCGGTCGGATTCGAATGGGTCGGATTCGCACGCGTCGGGCCCGCGGGCGTCGAGCCTTCTCCCGTCAGGCCTTCACCCGTCCGGGCGCGGCGAGCGAGATCAGCCCGGAATCGGCACGCGCGATCAGCAGATGCTCGGTCGGGAACCATGGGCCGGCGAGCGGCCGGATCAGGAACCACCGGGCACCGGCGAGAAACCAGTCGCGGATCAGGGATTGCCGCGGCGCCTCGCCCAGTTCGGAGCGCAGGATCTCGCCGCCGCCCGCGTCGACGACGATGCCCTCGGCCCGCGTGCCCCCGGCGAGCTCGATCCTGATCGCCCCGTCCTCGAGACGCCAGAGCCGCGGCCGGGCTCTGGCGAAGGGATCGTCCGCGGGGATGTCGAACACCGGCCCGGGAGCCAGCGTCCGGGGCGTCTCCACCGGCCGGATTCCGTTCGCCAGCGCCACGCCGAGCTTGTGGGCGAGAAAGGCTTCGGGGTCGATGTGATTGCTTCTGAGGATCGCCGCGTTCTTGGCCACGACGCACCGGTTGGACGCCTTGCCCTCCGCGCCGTAGTTCTCGCTGCTCCGGAAGTAATGCACGAGCGGCGTGCCATCGCACTCGAAGCCCGCGCATTCGCGATCCGCGCCGCCGGGGTTCATGAACTTGCCGCCCTGCGCGGTGAAGCGCAGCGCGAAATCGAAATCCTCCGCCCGGTTCAACGCGTCGTCGAACCCGATGCGCAGGAAGGTCTCGCGCGGCCCGAACACCGTCTGGAGCTGGATATGCCGGCGGGTGTGCAGGGCCACGATATCGCCGATCGCAAGGACCGCACCCGGTCGGATGTGGCGCGCGCCGCCCGTCACCGGATCGCGGCGCAGATAGTCGCAGGTGAGCAGTAGCTGACCCGCGGGATGCTCGCCCGCGAGCCGGGCGTAATCCGCGGCCTGCGTCGCGAGCTTCTCCGGCGCCCACAGGTCATCCGCGTCGAACCAGGCGACGAGATCGCCCCGCGCCGCGCCGAGCGCGAGATTGCGCGCGGCGCCCCGGCCGCGGTTCTCGGCGAAGCGCGCATAGGTCAGGGCGACCCCGCCCGCCGCGCACCGCGGCCGCGACCGCTCCACCCGGGCGGCGAGATCGTCGTCGGACCCGTCATCGGCCACGACGATCTCGTCCGGAAGCAGCGTCTGTTCCAGAACGTTGTCGATGGCCTGCCCGATCACCTCGGCGCAGCGATAGGCCGGGATCAGGACGCTGATCCCGGTCATGCCGCGAGGAATCCGATCCGGTTCTGGATGCAGGCGGCGAAGGCGCGGTCGCCGCGCGCGAGGATCATCTCCCATGCCCGCTGGCTGCTGGGCGTCGAGCGCACATCGTCGATCATGATGACGCCGCCCGGCCGCATCCAGCCGAGCAGCGACTTGTAGTCGCGCAGGACCGTGTCGGCGTCGTGTTTGGAATCGAGAAAGCACAGATCCACGCTCGCCATCGGGGTGAGATGGCGGTGGAAATTGGCGAAATCGTCCTGGCGCACCTCCGCCGTCGGCAGGACACGCCGGATCGACTCCTCCGCCACCGGGGCATATTCGCCGATCTCGAAGCTCAGGAAGCGCCCGGTCCGCGTCAGCGATGTCCCGGCGGCGAGATACATGCCCGAGATGCCGAGGCCCGCGCCCGCTTCCAGCGTGAGGCGGGGGCGCAACTCGACCGAGATCGAATAGAGAACCCGCCCGTAGCGGCGCGGCAGCGAGATCGTCTTCGGCGTGACGAAGGCCTCGCCAGCGTGGGCGTTGGTGCCCTCGTAGCTGCTGTGCAGCGTGAAGGGCGACAGCCCGCCCAGCTCGCGCCGCCGGACCTCGATCAGATCGAGAACGGGATTGCGCAGCTTCCGGTCCACCAGCCGGCGCAGCCGCTCGACCGACCAGCTGTCGGAACGCGCTGTCTCGCAGTCGATGACCAGGGGTTCGCGGGCCGCCGCGTCGGCCATTTTCGTTCCCTTGCCCGATCCTCGTGTGCTAGGAAGCCGCTCAGGGCGTCCGGGGGTAGTCCGAAATTCAGGATGGTCCATTGGGATCTCGCTCGTGTCACCGTGTCGCGGTGTCGCGTTCCCGAGTTTCCATGCGGTTTCGAGCGGTGAAGCACAAGATGTTCAAAAGCACAAAGACGCGAATTCTCTCCGATCGCGACCACGGCGGAGATGCGATTGTCGTCAGCTTCTATGGCGGAGATCCCTATTACGAGCGTTGCGCGACCCGGCTCGCCGAGCAGTGCGAGGCGCTCGGCATCTCCCATGACATCTGCGAATACATTCCCGCCGATGCCGAGGGCTGGATCAACATCTGCAGGAAGAAGATCGACTTCTATACCGGCAAGTCGGAGCAGTATGACCGTCCCGTGGTGTGGGTGGATGTCGACTCGAAGATCATCGCGGACCCTCGGCCGGTGCTTCGCTCGAACGCCGATCTCGGCGCCTTCCTGCGCAACTTCAAATATCTCGTGGGCTTCGACCCGTTGCGCTACTCCCGGCTGCTTCATCCGGGATACATCCTGCTCGGACGCTCGGAACGCGCGCGCGCCTTCATCGGGACGCTGCGCGAGGTGGACCGGACCGGCGATCCGGCCGGGACCGACGACTATGTGCTGCAGGAGGCGCTGCTCGGCCACGCGCACAACCTCAGCATCGAGCTCTTCCCGCCGAGCTACATCGTTTCCTCCAACGAGTCGCGGAACCGGGCCGAGGCGATCTTCCAGCACGGCGACAGCGGCAACGTCGGTCTCAACGTCGCGGCCGCCACGCAGCACGAGGCGGTTCTGCTCACGCCCGAACGGCGCAAGCGGGTGTTCCTCGATACCGCCGAGGGGCATCTGCGGGAGAAGCGCCCGCGCGACGCCGAGCCGCTGCTGCGCGAGCTCCTGCGCCTTGATCCGGGCGATGCCACGATCGTCGTCAGGCTCCTCAAGCTTTACGCCAAGCTCGGATGGGAGAAGAAGCACGCGGCGCTGATCAGGCGGTCGGCCGCGAAGCCCGAACTGGCGCGCGCCGTGCTGCGCCACCGCTACGAGGTGGCGGCGGGCAAGGAGGATCTCGATCTCGCCGCCGAACTCGCGCGCGAGATGGAGGCTCTGGGCGAGACCGCCGGGAACCCTGCCGACAACGCGGCCGACAGGGCGTTCGTCCAGAGCCGCCAGTTCCGCCTGAGCTTCGACGAGGAAGCGCGCGCCCGCGGGATCGAGGATGCCGAGCGCGTTGCGATGTGGTGGTGGGAGCGGCCCTTCCCCGGCAACCTCGGCGACATGATCAACCCCTGGCTGGTCGGGAAGCTGACCGGAATCCCCCCGAAGTTCGCCGCGCGCGGCGAGCGGGTGATCGCGATCGGCTCGATCATCCGCTTCGCCAGGGCCGGCGACAAGGTCTGGGGCGCCGGCTGCCCCTCGGCCGATCAGGTCATCGAGCCGGAGGCCGTGTTCCACGCCGTCCGGGGTCCGCTCACCCGGCGCATGGTGCTCGACGCCGGAGGCGAATGTCCGCCCGTTTATGGCGACCCCGCCTGGCTGCTGCCGCTGGTCCATCCCGACCGCGGCCTTCCGCGCACGTCGCGTGTCGGGCTGATCCGGCATTTCACCCATCGCGACCGTCCGATGGAACTCGGCGAGGGCGTGCGCGAGATCGAGATCGTCCGGAACGGCCGCGCCGGCATCGAAGCCTTCCTCGACGAGATGCTGGACTGCGAGGCGATCGTTTCCACCTCGCTGCACGGTCTCATCATCGCCAACGCCTACGGCATCCCCGCCCGGCTCGCGACCTTCGACGATGGCGACCGGCAGATCCATGGCGACGGGACGAAGTTCGAGGATTATTTCCTCAGCATCGGGCTGCGCGAGGTGGCGCCGCTGAACCTCGCGACGATCGGCAGGCTGGACGCCGGGCTCGCCGCGGCCTGCGACGACAACCCGGTCCAGCGGATCGACCTTCAGGCCCTGCTCGACGCGGCGCCCTTCCCGATCCTGCCCGAGGTTCATGAGGAACTGAAACGGCTCCGCGCGGGGGCGACGACCTGGGGCCGCATCGCCGGCCTGACCCGGCGCGCGCTCGGCGCGGCACGGTCCTCGCGCGGCTGAGCTCCAGAGCCGGACGCCGGTCCGAACTCAGGTCCGAACTCAGGTCCGAACTCGGGCCAGAACTCGGGCCAGAACTCGAGAACGAACGCCCGCGGGCCCGCCCGGCGCTCCGGCACGCGCGCGCCGGGGCCTTGCGCCCGATGGATCGCTGGTCAAGATGGCGCACGGCAAGCCGAAGGAGTTGTGAGCCCATGTTCGATTTCGACGAGATCATCGACCGACGCGGCACGCATTGCTCGAAATGGGACATGATGCAGCCGATCTTCGACGTCCCGGCCGAGGACGGCATCGCGATGTGGGTCGCGGACATGGACTTCCGCCCGCCGCCCGCGGTGACCGACACGCTCCGCGCCGCGATCGATCATGGCGTCTTCGGCTATTTCGGCGATGATCGGGCCTATCGCGCCGCGATCCAGGGCTGGATGGCCCGGCGCCACGGCTGGGAGGTCGATCCCGACTGGATCGCCACCTCGCATGGCCTCGTGGCGGGCGTGGCGCTCTGCCTGCGGGCCTATACCGAGAGGGGCGACGGGGTGATCCTGTTCACGCCCGTCTACCATGCCTTCGCGCGGATCATCAAAGCCAACGACCGCGTGGTGGTCGAGAGCCCGCTCGTGGAGCGCGACGGCCGCTACGAAATGGACCTCGACGCGCTGGCGGCGAGGCTCACGGGCCGGGAGAAGATCGTGATCCACTGCTCGCCGCACAATCCGGGCGGGCGGATCTGGGACCCCGAGGAGACCCGCGCGCTGGCGGAATTCTGCGCGGCGCATGACCTGCTGCTCGTCTCGGACGAGATCCATCACGACCTGATCCTGCCCGGCAACCGCCACACCGTCGCGCCGCTCGCGGCGCCCGGACACGCCGAGCGGCTGGTGATGCTGACGGCGCCGAGCAAGACCTTCAATCTCGCGGGCGGCATGACCGGCAATGTCATCATCTCCGACCCGGGCCTCAAGGAACGTTTCCACAAGGCGCAGGCGGCGGCGGGCTCCTCCCCGAACCGCTTCGGGATCGCGATGGCGACGGCGGCCTACGCGCATGGCGACGCCTGGTGCGACGCGGTTTGCGACTATATCGCCGGGAACGCGCGCATTTTCGACGAGGGGATCGCAGCCATTCCGGGTTCGAAATCGATGAAGCTCGCGGCGACCTATCTCGCCTGGGTCGATTTCAGGGCGCTCGGCATGGACGAGGACGAGTTGAAGGCCCGGGTCCGGGGCCGGGCCCGGATCGCCGCGAACGACGGGCCGACCTTCGGCGCGGGCGGCGAGGGCTTTCTGCGCTTCAACCTCGCGACGCCGCGGTCGCGGGTGATCGAGGCCGTCGGCCGGCTTCGGGAGGCCTTCGCCGACGTTCAGTGACGCCCCGGAACGGGTCGCGCGCGCGGGTCTTGTCCAAAAGGATACCGGCACGTTCGGATGCGTTGACGCCTCCGGACCCGGCATTTACTACCCGGACGAAAGATTGTTGCGTGATCACCGAAAGGACCCGTGCATGAGCTTCACGATTCCCCCAAGCCCGCCCGCCCGTCCGAATCGCTGCCAGCTGTTCGGTCCCGGCTCGCGGCCGGAGCTCTTCGAGAAACTCGCGGCTTCCGAGGCCGATGTGATCAACATCGACCTCGAGGACAGCGTCTCGCCCAATGACAAGGCGGCGGCCCGCGCCAATACCGTCAAGGCGATCAACGAGATTGACTGGGGCAAGAAGACGCTCTCGGTCCGCATCAACGGGCTCGACACCGAATTCTGGTATCGCGATGTCGTCGATCTCGTCGAGCAGACCAACGGCCGGCTCGATCTCATCATGATCCCGAAGGCCGGTGTCGCCGCGGACCTCTACGCGGTGGACGCGCTGGTCTCCTCCATCGAGCTTGCGAAGAAGAGCGAGAAGAAGATCGGCTTCGAGGCGATCATCGAGACCGCCCTCGGCTTCTCCAACGTCCATGCGATCGCCGCCGCCAGCAAGCGGCTCCAGTCGCTCCATCTCGGCGCGGCCGATTTCGCCGCCTCGATGGGCATGCAGACGACCGGGATCGGCGGCACGCAGGACGGGTATTACGTGCTGCCGCCCAAGGATTCGGACGGCGACCGCGCGCCGGCCTTCGGCGACGCCTGGCATTCGGTGGTGTCGGCGATCGTCGCCGCCTGCCGCTCGAACGGCGTGCTCCCGGTCGAAGGGCCGTTCGGCGACTTCTCCGACGACGACGGCTTCATCGCCCAGGCCCGCCGCGTGGCGACCCTCGGCATGGTCGGCAAATGGGCGATCCATCCGAAGCAGGTCGCGCTCGCCAACTCGGTCTTCACGCCCTCCGAAAAGCAGGTGACCGAGGCCCGCGAGATCCTGAAGGCGATGGAAGAAGCCACGAAGAGCGGTCAGGGCGCGACCACCTACAAGGGCCGCCTGATCGACATCGCCTCGATCAAGCAGGCCGAGGTGATCGTGAAACAGGCCGAGATGATGGGCGCCTGAGGCACCGGCCCGGCCGACCGTCGGCCGGGCTCTTTCCGAGCCGAACCCCCGAGCCCCGCGGTGAGGTTCGAAGCGCACCAGACTCTGTCCGTCGCCGGGGCGCCCCGGGCGGCGCCACGTTGCGAGGGCGCCACCCCCAAGACGCCCCCCAACCTGCCCCCCGCTGCCCGCCTCCGCGGGAGTGCCTCCGTCAACCTCGCGCGGACAGACGTTGCGGCCGACCCTCCGACGCGCAACTCTGGGAGCGGAACCGCGGGAGCCGGCCATTGACCCCGCTCGGCCCCGAGATTTCCGGCGATCACAGGGGGCGCTGCGCGGACGCCGGGACCGGCGGCGGCGGTATCGAGCTTCGCCGGGCGGAGGAGGCGACGCGGCATGGGCATGAACGGTCGGATTCTGCTGATGGATGACGACGACGACATCCGGCTCGCCCTGACACAGGCGCTGGATCTGGCCGGCTTCACGGTCGAGGACTTCTCCGACGCGCGATCCGCGCTCGATCTGGTCAGCTTCGGCTTCCCCGGTATCATCGTCACCGACATCCGGATGCCGGGGCTGGACGGGTTGAGCCTGATGAACCGGGTGGCCGAGATCGACGCCGAGATCCCGGTTGTCCTCATCACCGGTCATGGCGACGTGCAGCTCGCCGTGCGGGCGATGCGGGAAGGCGCCCATGATTTCCTGGAGAAGCCGTTCCAGACCGAACAGCTGATCGAAACCGCGGCCCGTGCCATGGAGTTCCGGCGGGTCCTCCTCGAGAACCGCGTGCTGCGCGCCGCCGCCGGTCAGGCAGACGATCTCGAACAGCGGCTGATCGGACGGTCGAGCGTGATGGTCGACCTGCGCCGCAGGATGCGGACCATCGGTCCGACCGATGCCGATGTGCTGATCGTCGGCGAGACCGGGGTCGGCAAGGAGGTCGTCGCCCGCGCGCTGCATGGCCTGTCGCCCCGGGCGTCGAGACCCTTCATCTCGATCGACTGCGCCGCCCTGCCCGCCAGCCTGATCGAATCCGAACTGTTCGGGCATGAGGCCGGCGCCTTCGCGGGCGCGATGCGCGAACGCTACGGCAAGCTGGAACACGCCCGCGGCGGCACGATCCTGCTCGACGGGATCGGGTCGCTTCCCCTGGATGTGCAGGGCAAGTTCCTGCGCGTCGTGGAGAATCGTGTCGTCACGCGGCTCGGATCGCATGACGAGCGGCCGCTCGACGTGCGGTTCATGGCGACCTCCCGCGCGGCCCTGGAGCCCGAGGTCGCCGCCGGGCGTTTCCGGGCCGATCTGCTCTATCGGCTGAACGTGGTGACGCTGGCGGTGCCGCCGCTCTCGGAACGGCGCGAGGACATTCCCCTGCTCTTCACGAGGCTGCTGAGGGAAGCCGCGGGCCGCTATCGCTGCGAGCCGCCGACACTGTCGCCGCGGCTTCTCGGCGAGATCAACGCCCGTCCGTGGCCGGGCAATGTCCGCGAGTTGCGTAACGCGGCGGATCGTTACGCGATCGGCGTCGCGCTGCAACCCGCGGGCGGCCAGGGCGAGGAACCGGTGCGCCTCGCCGATCAGGTCTCCGAATTCGAGAGGAACGTCATCGCCGGCGCGCTCATGGCGCATGGGGGCAAGCTGAAGCCGGTCTACGAATCGCTCGGTCTGTCGCGCAAGTCGCTCTACGAGAAGCTGCGGAAATACGGGATCGACAAGAGCCAGTTCGGCACAGACGAGGATAACACCGGCGATTGATGTGGCCCGATCGGTACACGCGTCGCAGCCGATGTTACCATTTCCACCCATTCCCGCGCCGCGCCGCCGGTTTTCCCGACGGTTCGGTACCCGCGCGTCTTGCGACAATCACGCCGGGGCTGTTTCTACATGGCATCCCACGGGCATCCGACCCGCGGTTTCGCGCTTCTCGGCCCGCCGTGCCGAGGCGATCCGGTCGACAAGCGCTGGGGACACCAGCCCCGGATCACCCCGGCCCCGGATCACCTGGCCCGGATGACCCCGGCGGTCCGCGATCACTCTGGGAGGAGACAAGATGACCATGCACCAATCCCACCCGCGACCGGCCCGCCTCCCGCGGAGACCCGCGCCGCGCCTTGCCAGCCTCGCGATCGCGGGCGCGCTGATCTGTCAGGCCGGCCTCGCCGCCGCCCAGGCGCCCGAGCCTGTACCCGGTCCCGTACCCGAGCGCGACGAGTTCTTCTGGCTGGGCCAGATCAACAAGGCGACCACGCTGATCAACAGTGAGGAAGGGTTGCTCAGCCCGGAACTGGCCCCGAAGATCGCGAGCGCGCTCGAGACCGTCATCGAGAACGGGAACGCGCCCGATGCCGAGCGGCCGGGCACCGTCATCACCTTCGAGCCGCTCCTGATCGAGGAAGGCGGCGTCGAGGTGACGCTGATCCATGCCGGCCGGTCGAGCCAGGACATGCATGCCACCTACCGCGCCGCGATCCTGCGCGACGAACTCCTGTCGCTCGCGGATCAGCTCAACACGACGACCGGGACGCTGGTCGAGCTGGCCGGGCAGCATGTCGACACCATCGTGCCCAACTACACCAACGGCGTGGCGGCGCAGCCCAACAGCTACGCGCACTACCTGCTGGGCCATGCCGCCGGGCTCGACCGCGACGCCCAGCGCATCCGCGAGGCCTATGCCCGGATCGACCGGTCGGCCATGGGCACCACCGTGCTGAACGGCACGGGCTGGCCTCTCAACCGGCAGCGGATGGCCGACTATCTCGGCTTCGCGGCGGTGGTGGACAACGCCTATGACGCCTCGCAGATCTCCTCGATGGATCAACCAGTCGAGGTCGCCTCCATCGTCACCTCGATCGCGCTCCACACCGGCAATTTCGTCGAGGACGTGATGACCCAATATGCCCAGAGCCGGCCTTGGATCCTGCTGGAGGAAGGCGGCGACAACACCTATGTCTCCTCGGCCATGCCGCAGAAGCGCAATCCGGGCATCCTGAATTCGGCCCGGAGCGATGCCTCGAAGGCGGTGACGCTCGCCATGGGGCCGGTCCTGCAAACCCACAACATCACCCCGGGGATGAGCGATCCGAAGGATGTCGAGGACAATTCCGCCGTCGTCGCCGCCGGGATCGACACGCTGTCGCGGCTCGACCGGGTGCTGAAGGCGCTTCGGATCAATCCCGAACGGGCGCTGGAGGAGCTGAACAGCGACTGGACCGCCTCGCAGGAGGTCGCCGACATCCTGATGCGCGATCACGGGCTGCCGTTCCGCGAAGGTCATCACGTCGCCTCCGAGATCGTCAGCCACGCCCGCGCCGAAGGCATCGGCCCGCTCGACTTCCCCTACGCGGAGGCCCGGCGCATCTATGCCGAGACCGTCGCGGGAACGGATCATCCGAAGGAACTGCCGCTCAGCGAGGAACAGTTCCGCGCCGCGCTCGATCCGGTCGCCATCGTGCGGAACCGGGCGACCTCGGGAGGGCCGCAGCCCGCCGAAGTCGAGCGGATGCTCGGCGAAGCCCGCGACCGGATCGCCGCGCGGGATGCATGGATCGCCGAGCGGCGCGGCCATATCGACGCATCGCTCGCCAAGCTGGACACGGAGTTCGGCGCGCTTCTTGGCAATTGAAGCCCAGGCGATCATCAGCCACAAGTTGAACTGCTGTGCTCGGATGATGCGTTCAGGCGAGCACGCGAACTGACCAGCCGCACGACCCGGCGCGAACCGCCGGTGCCTGAACTGGACCGCCATCAACGGCGGCCCAGCGCCAACGAACATGCGAGGAAACCATGCCCGACAACACGATCGAGATGAATTCGACCGCCTCCATCCTCTTCGTGGGGAACAGCTTCACCTTCGGCCGGGTCGATCCGGTCATGAGCTACAACACCGAGAACGTCAGGGACCTGACCGCGCCGGTGCCCGGCACGAGTTTCGAGGACACCACCGGTAGCAACGTCTTCGAGCCGCATCCCTGGGGCGGCGTTCCCGGCATCTTCGAGGTCTTCACCGATCAGGTCGGGCTCGACTACGACGTGGCGATCTCCACGCGCAACGCCGCCTCGCTGCAGGGCCACTATCTCAACAGCAGCCCCGCCGGCTGGGATCTGCGCGGCAATGTGGCGAGCCAGTCCTGGGACACGCTGATCCTGCAGGACAACAGTTCCCGGCCGCTCCCCTCCGGCAGCGGAACCATCACCTTCGCGCCGGGCGAGACGGTCGCGCGGCTGATCCTCGACCCGACGGCGGATGCGAAGCTGGAGACCGACGAGACCGTCAGCGTGACGCTCGCCGAGGGCGCGGGCTACCGCGTCGGAACCACGGGCGAGATCATCGGCACGATTCTCGACGACGACGAATCCACCCCGGTGATCGACCCGTCGCTTCCGACCGTGACGCTGGCCGCCTCGCCGTCCGCGGTGCAGGAGGACGGGTCGGAGAACCTCGTCTACACCTTCACCCGCACCGGACCGACCGCGGAGCCGCTGACGATCGATTTCCTCGCGGATCGCGACGGGAGCACCGCCCCCTCGGTCAACACCTCGACGGGTGATTTCGAGAACTTCGTCAGCCAGTTCCGAACCAGCTTCACCGCCAACGGCGCGCAGACCGAAGGCAACCTCAGCTTCACCAGCGGCGGAGGCTCGGTCGTCATCCCGGCGGGCGCCAGCAGCGCGACCTTCACGCTGGAGCCGCGCGCGGACACCGATATCGAGAGCGACGAGGCCATGCGGCTGACGCTCGCCGACAATGACGCCTACAATGTCGGCACACCCGGGCCGATCAGCGCGACGATCCAGAATGACGATCTCGAGCCCGGCACGGACCCCTCGGTGTCGAGCGTCAGCCTCGGCCTGTCCTCGGCCACGGTCTATGAGGACGGTGACGGCAATCTGGTCTATGAATTCCAGCGGACGGGTTCGGCGGCCGACGCGCTGACGGTCGGCTTCGAGGTGGGCGGAACCGGGACCCTTCCCTCGGAGGATTTCAGCGTCGCGGGGGCGGAGAGCTTCACCACCGGCGGCGCGGAGAACCCGGATCTCGAAGCCTTCAACATCTACGCCGTCAAGCTCGCGGAATATGCGACCAGCGGCGCGGCGGATGGCGAGATTCCGGCCAATCCGAACGCCAACGCCGCGACCGACGTGTTCCTCTATGAAACCTGGGCCCGCCCCAACCTCGTCGTTGGCGCGCGCGAAGCCTCGACGGATGAGGAAACCGGCGATGTGACGACCTACGAGACGCACGCGCCGGAATACTACCTCTCGCTCGAGGACATGACCGACGATCTGCGCGACGCCTATCGTGGACTCGCGGAGGCCAATCCGATCTTCGAAGGCGTCGCGCCGGTCGGGGAAGCCTTCATGCTGGCGGTGCAGCGGGGCGTGGCGACGCGCGATCCCTATGCCTCCGACGCGGGAACCGATGGCAGGGTCGATCTCTGGTGGGACGATAATCTTCATGCGAGCAAGTACGGCTCCTACCTGAGCGGGCTGACGCTCTTCGGGACCATCACCGGGGTCGACCCGCGCGCGCTCGGCGCCGGCGACAGGGCGGCGTCCGATCTCGGCATCACCGAGGCCGAGGCCACCGCGCTGCAGGAGATCGCGGCCGCGACGCTCGGCCTGTCGCTCGACGCGCACTGGACGGCGCCCGGGCAGGTCACCGAAGTCGAGGGCGGCGCCGGCCTGCTCGCGACGGCGGGCGCCTTCGGCTTCTCGGATTCCGACACCGCCGAGAGCCATACCGTCGAGGTGACCCCGCTGACGCCGGACGCGCTCGGCGCGCTCAGCGCCGAGATCCACACCGATTCCACCGGCGACGGCACCGGCGGCGCGGTCAACTGGATCTATACCGTCGAGAACGCCGCCTCGGCTGTGCTCGCACCCGGAGAAACCCGCGTGGAGCGCTTCCTCCTGACGGTGACGGACGGCGGCGGCGACTCCTCCACGCGCGAGATCGAGGTGACGCTGAACGGCACCTCGGACGGCCCGCCGACGGTGACCTCGGGTGGCGGCGCCGACAGCGTGACGATCAGCGTTCCGGAGGGCGAGACCGAGGTGACGACGGTCGTCGCCACCGATCCGGAAGGTGCCGCGCCCACCTATTCGATCGCCGGCGGCGCCGACGCGGATGCCTTCGCGATCGACGCGGTGACCGGCGCGCTGAGCTTCAACGAGGCGCCCGACTACGAGCAGCCGACCGACGCCGGCGGCGACAATGTCTACGACGTGGTCGTCCAGGCGAGCGATGGGAACGCCGCCGACACGCAGTCGATCAGCGTCGAGGTGACCGACGAAGCCGACAGCACGATCATCGGGCAGCCTGGGCAGGCGGTCGTCTCCGGCACGCCGGGCAACGATACGATCATCATCGGTGCCACCAATCTCACCGTATCCGCGGGCGCTGGGGACGACACGATCAGCCTCCTGCCGGGCGTCGCCGCACGCGGCCGTTCTCTGGACGGCGGAGCGGGAACCGATACGGTCGACCTCTCGGCGACGGCGTCCGACAATACGATCGACCTGCTGGCCGGAAGGATCTCGGGTTCGGAGATCGGCCGGGCTTCGCTGAACTCGATCGAAAACGCGATCGGCGGCTCCGGCGACGACAGGATCAAGGGCGATCAGGGCGCGAACGCGCTTACCGGCGACGAAGGAGACGATCGTCTCGACGGACACCATGGCGCGGACAGTCTCGACGGTGGTGCCGGCGATGACCTGCTGTCCGGCGGGCAAGGCGACGATTCCCTCTCCGGGGGACAAGGCGCCGACACGATCCGCGGTGATCAGGGCGACGACCTGATCCGCGGGCTGGGTGACGGCGACCGTCTCGACGGTGGTCAGGGAGCGGACACCTTCGTCTTCACCGACGAGTTGTCCAACGGCGAGGCGAGCGAACTGTACGTTCTGGGCTATGACTCGGTCGACACGATCGAAATCGACGATGCGAGCATCACCTCCGTGACCGAGGACGCGGGCGCCATCCGCGTCGAGATCGGCGACGACGCGGATATTCTCGTCTTCCAGGGCGTGAGCAGCTTCGACGATCTGCAGTTCGCCTGATCACGGGTGGCCGATACGTCCTTCGGGGCGTGTCGGCCCCGCCTCGCAGGCACCGACGACGGATCAGCCCTTGATCTTGCGGCCGTAGATCTCCAGCCGGTGGTGGACGATCTCGTAGCCGAGCTTGGCCGCGATCTCCTCCTGCAGCGCCTCGATCATCGGATTGGCGAATTCGAAAACCTGCCCGGTGTCGAGATCAATGAGGTGATCGTGGTGGCCGCCCTCGCGGGCCTGTTCGAAACGGGCGGGGCCGCCGGCGAAGGCGTGCCGCTCGATCGCCCCGCTCTCCTCCAGCGCCTTCATCGTGCGGTAGACCGTCGCGAGCGAGATGCGGTTGTTGATCGCCACCGCTCGCTCGAAGATCTGCGCCGCGTCGGGATGACCTTCGGTCTGGTCCAGCACTTCCAGGATCACCCGCCGCGGCTTGGTGATCCTGAGCCCCGCGTCGCGCAGGACCGCCTCGTATTTGGCCTGTTTCACCGAGGGTTTCATGGGCCGGAACAATAGCCGCGGCGGGGGAGGATGCGAAGGGGGCATCGCGCCATCCTCCCGGCCACCTGTCTCGGGTCGTCCGCGCGCTTAGGCACCGCCAGAACGGAAAACGGCGCCGGATGACCGGCGCCGTTCAGATGGAGAAGAGCCTCGAGGCCGAGTGGGATCAGTCGATCCTGTGGATGAGGTCGTCCACCGACTTCTTCGCATCGCCGTAGAGCATCCGCGTGTTCTCCTTGTAGAAGAGCGGATTCTCGATCCCGGAATAGCCCGTGCCCTGGCCGCGCTTGGAGACGAAGACCTGCTTCGCCTTCCAGACTTCCAGAACCGGCATGCCGGCGATCGGCGAGTTCGGGTCTTCCTGCGCCGCCGGGTTCACGATGTCGTTCGAGCCGATGATGATCGCCACGTCCGTCGAGGGGAAGTCGTCGTTGATCTCGTCCATTTCCATGACGATGTCATAGGGGACCTTCGCCTCGGCGAGCAGCACGTTCATGTGCCCCGGCAGACGGCCGGCGACGGGATGGATGGCGAAGCGCACCTCCTTGCCCATGCCGCGCAGCTTCTTGGTGAGGTCGGAGACCGCGCCCTGCGCCTGCGCGACGGCCATGCCGTAACCCGGGACGATGATGACCGAGTCGGCTTCCTTCAGCGCATCCGCCACGCTGTCGGCGTCGGTCGCGATCATCTCGCCCTCGACCTCCATCGCCGGTCCCGTCGTGCCGCCGAAGCCGCCGAGGATCACGGAGACGAAGTTCCGGTTCATCGCCTTGCACATGATATAGGAGAGGATCGCACCCGAGGAGCCGACCAGCGCGCCGGTGACGATCAGGAGGTCGTTCGACAGCGTGAAGCCGATCGCAGCCGCCGCCCAGCCCGAGTAGGAGTTGAGCATCGAGACCACGACGGGCATGTCCGCGCCACCGATCCCCATGATCAGGTGCCAGCCGATGAAGAAGGCGAGCAGCGCGATCAGGATGAGCCAGAACACCGACGGGCCGATGTCGGCGCAGTAGAGCAGGCCGAGGATCAGCGAACCGGCGGCCGCGCTGGCGTTCAGCATGTGCCCGCCGGGCAGCTTCTTCGGCTTGCCGTCGATCTTGCCCGCGAGCTTGCCGAAGGCGACGATCGAGCCGGTGAAGGTCACCGCGCCGATGAAGACGCCGAGGAAGACCTCGATCTGCAGCATGTTGATCTCGGCCGGGGTCTTGTGCGTCAGGACCGCGGCGAAGCCGCGGAAGCCCTCGACCGCGCCGGCGGCCTCCATCACCCGGATGAGTTCGAGCTGCGCGTTGAAGCCGACGAAGACCGCAGCGAGACCGACGAGGCTATGCATCGCGGCGACCAGCTGCGGCATCTCGGTCATCTGGACGCGCTTGGCGACCACCCAGCCGATGGCGCCGCCGATCGCGATCATGATCGCCGAGATGAGCCAGTTGCCCGCGCCCGGCCCGAAGAGCGTCGCCAGCACGGCGAGTCCCATGCCGACGATGCCGTACCAGATCGCCCGTTTCGCGCTCTCCTGACCCGACAGCCCGCCGAGCGACAGGATGAAGAGGATCGCGGCGACCACATAGGCGGCGGTCGTGAAACCGTATTCCATGATGCTCTCCTTACGACCGCTGGAACATGGCGAGCATGCGACGGGTGACCATGAAGCCACCGAAGATGTTGATGCCGGCCATCAGGATCGAGAGCGCGGCGAGAACCACGACGAGCGCCGAGCCCGAGCCGATCTGCATCAAGGCGCCGAGGATGATGATCGAGCTGATCGCGTTGGTGATCGCCATCAGCGGCGTGTGCAGCGAATGCGCCACGTTCCAGATCACCCGGAAGCCGACGAAACAGGCGAGCACAAAGACGATGAAATGCGACATGAAGCTCGCCGGCGCCACGAGGCCCACGAGCAGGAGCAGGAGGCCGCCCCCGCCGAGCAGCATGGCCTGGCTCTTCGTCTCCGCCTTGAAGGCCGCGACCTCCTGCGCCCGGCGTTCCTCGGGCGTGAGCTCCTTCGCCTTCTCCTTCGGCTTCTGCGCCGCGATCGCCTGCACCTTCGGCGGCGGCGGCGGGAAGGTCACCGCGCCCTCGTGGGTCACGGTGGCGCCCCGGATGACGTCATCCTCCATGTTGACGACCGGCGTCCCGTCCTTGCCGGGGGTCAGGTCGTCCATCATGTGACGGATGTTCGTCGAATAGAGCGTCGAGGACTGCGTGGCCATCCGGCTCGGGAAATCGGTATAGCCGACCACCTTCACGCCGTTCGGGCTCTCGACGATCTGGTCGGGTACCGTGAGGTCACAGTTGCCGCCGCGCTCGGCGGCGAGGTCGATGATGACCGAGCCCGGCTTCATCGCCGCGACCATGTCCTCGAGCCAGAGCTTGGGCGCCGGACGGCCGGGAATGAGCGCGGTCGAGATGACGATGTCCATCTCGGGCGCGAGTTCGCGGAACTTCTTGAGCTGCGCCTCGCGGAATTCCGGGCTCGACGGAGCGGCGTAACCGCCGGTCGCGGCGCCGTCCGTCTGTTCCTCGGCGAAGTCGAGATAGACGAATTCCGCGCCCATCGACTCGATCTGCTCGGCAACTTCCGGCCGCACGTCGAAGGCATAGGTGATCGCGCCGAGCGAGGTCGCCGTGCCGATCGCCGCGAGACCCGCGACACCGGCGCCGATCACCAGCACCTTCGCCGGCGGAACCTTGCCCGCCGCCGTGATCTGGCCGGTGAAGAACCGCCCGAAGTTGTTGCCCGCCTCGATCACGCCGCGATAGCCGGCGATATTCGCCATGGAGGAGAGCGCGTCCATCTTCTGCGCGCGGCTGATGCGGGGCACCATGTCCATCGCGAGCGCGGTGACGCCCTTCGCCTTGAGCGATTCAAGCAGTTCCTCGTTCTGCGCCGGATAGACGAAGGAGATGACGATCTGCCCCGAGCGGGTCAGCTCCACTTCCTCCGGGCTCGGCGGGCGAACCTTGGTGACGACATCCGCCTTGGCCCAGACATCGGCCGCGGTCGGCAGGACCTCGACTCCGGCTTCGCGATAGGCGTCGTCCGTGAACTGCGCCGATTCCCCGGCGCCGGCCTGCACGACGGTGTCGTAACCGAGCTTCTTGAGCGCGAGCGCGGATTGCGGCGTCAGGGCGACGCGCTTCTCGCCCTCAACGGTTTCGGTTGGCGCTCCGATTATCAAGGCCTTCCTCCCTGTGTTGACGGGTCTGCGCGGCCGCGGGCGGCGATCACGCGTATGTGTCGGTGTGGCTCGGCTTGTATGGGGCGCCCTCCGCTCCCTGTCAAACGCTGCGAACGTCCAACGGCGCTGCGAAAACACCTGCTCGCGACCGGCGGTGCCGGCGCGTACCACGACCGGCGGGCGCCATTCTCTACCTGAGATTGAATTCGTGTTTTCCGGGCTCATCTCGCGCGCTATTGATCGCGGGCTGGCGCCCCACCGACCGGGACGCCGGCCGCGGCCCGGTCGGTACGCTCAGAGTTTACGCAGATGATAGGACTTCGGCCGCGTCAGGTTGAGGTAGCCGAGATAGGAGAGGCTCGCCCCCCGCCCGGTATCCTTGACCCCGGTCCAGGCCAGCGCCGGGTCGAGGTAATCGCAACGGTTCATGAAAACGGTTCCGGTCTCGAGCGCCGCGCCGATCTCCTCCGCGGCGGCGGTGTCGGAGGTCCAGACGCTGGCCGTCAGCCCGTAGCGGCTGTCGTTCATCCGCGCCACGGCCTCGGAATCGTCGCGCACCTTCATGATGCCCACCACCGGCCCGAAACTCTCCTCCTTCATGACGCGCATCGAATGGTCCACATCGACGAGCAGCCTCGGCGCGAGATAGGCGTCCTGCCCGTTGTCCCGCGGGAAGGCCGTCGGGTCGATCAACTGCCGCGCGCCCTGGGCGAGCGCGTCGGCGACCTGCTTCCGCACGGCGTCCGCGAAGCGCCGATTCGCCATCGGCCCGAGCGTCGTCTCCGGATCGAGCGGATCGCCAAGCCGGTAGCCGGAGACGAGCGCCACCGCCTTCTCGACGAAAACGTCGTAGAGCGGGTCGGCGACATAGATCCGCTCGATCCCGCAACAGCATTGCCCGGAATTGTAGAAGGCGCCATCGACCAGCGTCTCGACCGCCGCGTCGAGATCGGCGTCGGCCCGGACATAGCCCGGGTCCTTGCCGCCAAGTTCGAGCCCCAGCCCCGTGAAGGTGCCCGCCGCCATGCGCTCGATCTCGCGGCCCGTCGCCGTTGAGCCGGTGAAATTCACGAAATCGAACCTGCCCTCGCCGATCAGCGCCGCCACCGTCTCGTGATCGAGGAAGAGGTTGGTGAAGACGCCCTCGGGCAGATGCGCGAAGGCCTGGGCGAGCCGCTCTCCCGCGAGCGGCGTCTGGCTCGCGTGTTTCAGCACCACGACATTGCCCGCGATCAGGGCCGGGACAATGGTGTTGATCGCGGTGAGATAGGGGTAGTTCCAGGGCGCGATCACGAGGACGACCCCGAGCGGCTCCCGCGCGAGGAAACGCTTGAACCGCTCGCTGTCCTCGATCACGCGCGGGGCGAGTTCCTCGGCGGCGATGCGGGCCATGTAGGCGGTTCGCTCCCGCGCGCCGCCCATCTCGCCGCCGTAACGCACCGGCCGTCCCATCTGCCAGGCGAGTTCCCGCGTGAGATCAGCGTTCACCCCGTCGAGCCGGGCGATCCCTTCCTCGACCAGCGCGATCCGCTCGGCGAGCGGCAGCCGCGCCCAGTCCTTCGCCGCCTTCCGCGCGGCCTTCACCTTCGAGCGTGCGAATCCGACATCGTCGGCCGGGCGGGTGAAATAGACGCTCCCGTCGACCGGCGAGACGCAAGTGATATCGCTCATGGCGCGCTTCCCTCCGCGCCCTCCGGCGCACGATCCGCCCAAGCTATCCCGGCCGCGAAACACCGCGCAAGCGGGGACCAGGCAATGACGACGACGGTCCCGGCGCACTTGCGACCAAAGTATTGTATCCGCCCAAAACTTTGTGAGCCGGGCCGATGGTCCAATTGACTCGATATCAGAAACAACGCAGCCTCCCCGGACCAGATGTCAACAACCTGGGAGGACACCACATGGCCTGGACCAAACCCGAACTGCTCGAAGTCAACTGCGGCATGGAAATCAACATGTACGGCCCGGCGGAGGACGACGGGGTCCTGTTCTGAGTTTCCCGGCGCCGAGACTCCGGGGCGCGGAGCAAAGCTGACCTGCCATGTTCCGCGCACGCATACTCGGGGCCGCGGCCGGAGGTGGGCTTCCGCAATGGAACTGCGGTTGCGCCAACTGTCAGGCCGCCCGGCGGGGTGAAATCCCCTCGCT
Source organism: Amaricoccus sp. W119 (assembly GCF_047275745.1). Classification (NCBI taxonomy): domain Bacteria; kingdom Pseudomonadati; phylum Pseudomonadota; class Alphaproteobacteria; order Rhodobacterales; family Paracoccaceae; genus Amaricoccus; species Amaricoccus sp. W119. Next base: position 33,053 of record NZ_JBKQWU010000027.1, read on the forward strand.
GACGCAATCATCCCTCGCCGTGAGCGGCGATGGGATTTTCTGGGCGATCCTGAACACATCGCCCGACATCCGCGGCCAGCTCGTCGCCACGCCCGAGCTTCATCCGACCGGTCCCCGCGAGGTTCCGATCCGCTCGGTCCTGCTGACCAACGGCGATATCGACCATGTCGCGGGCCTTCTGACGCTGCGGGAACAGCAGCCTTTCACGCTGTTCGCCACACCGGAGATCCTCGCGGTGATCGCGGCCAACCCGATCTTCGACGCCCTCGCCCCGGAAAAGGTGACGCGCCGGCCGCTCGCGCTCGACACCGAGGTCGAGATCGCCCCCGGACTGACCGCCGAGCTGTTCGCCGTGCCGGGCAAGGTGCCGCTCTACATGGAAGGCGCGGAGGCCGAGGTCCGCACCGATCTGATCGGCGAGCAGACCGTCGGGGCGCACCTCCGCGCCGGCGGGCGGGACATCTTCCACATCCCCGGCTGCGCCAGGGTGACGCCCGCGCTCGCCCGGAGGCTCGACGGCGCCGCGCTCGTCTTCTTCGACGGCACGCTCTGGCAGGACGAAGAAATGGTCCGGAGCGGCGTCGGGACCAAGACCGGCCGGCGCATGGGCCATATCTCGATGAGCGGCGAGGACGGCTCCATCGCCGCGCTGGCGCCGCTCTCGATCGGCCGGCGCGTCTTCGTCCACATGAACAACACCAACCCCGTTCTCCGCCCGAACTCGCCCGAGCGGGCCGAGGCCGAGGCTGCCGGCTGGACCATCGGCCAGGACGGGATGGAGATCAGCGCATGACCGACCGCGCCTTTGTTGACCGTGCGCCCTCTGGCGGTGCCACCTCTGGCCGTGCCCCCACTGACCGGAGTGACCCCGCCCTTCCCGGCCGTGCCCTGCCCGACGGTCGGGAGGATTTCGAGGCCCGCCTGCGCCGGATCGGCGCCGAGCGCTACCACGACCGCCACCCGTTCCATCATCTGCTGCATTCCGGCGGCTGTACGCCCGATCAGGTCCGGGCCTGGGTCATCAACCGCTACTACTATCAGTCGCGAATTCCGATGAAGGACGCCGCCTTCATGAGCCGCGTGGAAGATCCCGACCTGCGCCGCGCCTGGCGGTCGCGGATCGAGGATCACGACGGGACGGCGACGAACGAGGGCGGCATCCGCCGCTGGCTGCGGCTCGCCGAGGCGGTCGGGCTCGACCCCGACTACGTGGCGAGCACCAGGGGCGTCCTGCCCGCGACGCGCTTCGCCGTCGACGCCTATGTCCGCTTCGTCCGCGACAGCACGCTCCTCGAGGCGATCGCCGCGTCGCTGACCGAGCTTTTCGCCCCGAAGATCCATGCGCGAAGGATCGAAGGGCTGCTCGCGAACTACGCCTTCGCCGATGAGAAAAGCCTCGCCTATTTCCGCAACCGGCTGACCGAGGCGCCGAAGGACGTGGCCTTCGGCCTCGCCTACGTGCTCGACCATGCCGACACGCTCGAAAAGCAGGACGCGGCGGCGGCGGCGCTGACCTTCAAGACCGAGGTGCTCTGGGCCCAGCTCGACGCGCTCGAGGGCGCCTATGTGACCCCGGGCCGGATTCCGCCCGGCGGCTGGCAGCCGGGCGAGGGCCTCGCCACGCCGCCACGGGCCGCGCAATGAGCGGCGGGCCGGTCCCGGCGCGGCGGCAGGGAGCCCCTGTCGAGGGGGTGCCCGCGCAGGGGACACCCGCGCGAAAAGCCGCGAGCCAACCGACACCCGCGCTTTCGCCCGAGGCTGTGCCGTTCCTGCCGCGAGGCGTCCGGCTCCATTTCGACAAGGTGCGCGGGGCCTGGGTCTTGCTCGCCCCCGAACGGGCGCTCCGGCTCGATGCCATCGGCCATGCGATCCTGTCCCGCGTCGATGGCGCGCGCAGCCTCGATGCGATCGCCCGCGACCTCGCCGCGACCTTCGACGCGCCGCTCGACCGGATCCTCGCCGACAGCGCCGGCTATCTCTCGCAACTGCTGGATCGCCGGATTCTGGAGCTTCGCCCATGACCGCGCATGATCCATCCGTCCGTGAAGCTTCCGCGAAGGCCACCACGGGCGCGGACCGGCCGAATCCTCCGATCGCGATGCTGGCGGAACTCACGCACCGCTGCCCGCTCTCCTGCCCCTATTGCTCCAATCCGATGGAACTGGCGCGGAAGGAGTCCGAGCTCGACACCGCGACCTGGATCTCGGTCTTCCGGCAGGCGGCGGCGCTCGGCGTGCTGCAGCTGCACCTCTCCGGCGGCGAACCGGCTTCGCGGCCCGATCTCACCGCCCTGGTCGCGGCGGCTCGGGAGGCGGAGCTTTATACCAACCTCATCACCTCGGGCATCGGCCTGACCGAGCGACGGCTCGGCGAGCTCGACGCCGCCGGGCTCGATCATGTCCAGCTCTCGCTTCAGGGCACGAATGCTTCGATGGCGGACATGATCGGCGGCTATCGCGGCGGGTTCGAGCGCAAGCTCAAGGTCCTCGGCTGGATCGCCCGGGTCGGCTTCCCGCTCACGCTCAACTTCGTCATGCACCGCCGCAACCTCCACCAGCTGCCCCGCGCGCTGGAGATGGCCGTCGAATACGGCGCGCGGCGGATCGAGGTCGCCACGGTGCAGTTCCACGGCTGGGCGATGGCGAACCGCGCGAGCTTGATGCCGACGCGCGAACAGGCGCGCGAGGCTGGGCGGATCGTCGCCGAGGCGCGGGTGGCGCTCAGGGGGCGGCTGGTGATCGACTACGTGCCCGCCGATTACCATGCGCGCTATCCGAAGCCCTGCATGGGCGGCTGGGGCTCGACCGGGCTCAATGTGGCCCCCGACGGGCTCGTTCTGCCGTGCCACGCGGCGCAGACGATCCCCTCGCTGGATTTCCAGTCGGTCCGCGACACGCCGCTCGCCGAGATCTGGGCCGGGGGTCCGGCCTTCCAGGCCTTTCGCGGCACGGACTGGATGAAGGAGCCCTGCGTCTCCTGCGAGCGCAAGCTGGTCGATTTCGGCGGCTGCCGCTGCCAGGCGATGGCGATCGCGGGCGATCCGGCGGAGGCGGACCCGGTCTGCGAGAAGGCTCCGGCGCATGACCGGCTCCGTGAACTGACCGCCGATTTCACCTCCGCCCCCGACGCGCCGCTGGTCTACCGGGCCTTTCCGGCGAAGGCCGGCTGAACCATCGCATCACGCTGGACCGGTTGACGCCCTCGCCGCGCCGCTCCAACCTCTGGCGGCGGGAGGACCGGTCATCCGAGGCCGGGCCGGGGAGGTGAATGATGCTCGACGAAACCAATCTCAGATCAATGCTGCGCGACAGGGATCTGTTGCGGACGCAGGCCTATGTCGCCGGCAAATGGGCGCAGGCCGACGACGGCGCGACCTTCGCCGTCACCAACCCCGCGCGCGGCGACGTTATCTGCGCCGTGCCCGACCTCGGCGAGACCGAGACCGGGCGCGCCATCGATGCCGCCTATGATGCCCAGCGCGCATGGGCGCGGGAGACCGCGAAGACCCGGGCGGAGATCCTGCGGAAGTGGCGCGATCTCATGGTCGAGAACGCCGAAGATCTCGCCGCGATCCTGACGGCGGAGATGGGCAAGCCGCTCGCGGAGGCGAGGGGCGAAATCCTCTATGGCGCGAGCTTCATCGAATGGTTCGGCGAGGAGGCGAAGCGGGTCTATGGCGAGACCGTCCCGGGCCACCAGCCCGACAAGCGCATCATCGTCCTGAAACAGCCGATCGGGGTCGCCACCTCGATCACACCCTGGAACTTCCCGAATGCGATGATCGCGCGCAAGGTCGCTCCCGCGCTCGCCGCCGGCTGCGGCTTCGTCGCGCGGCCCGCGGCCGAAACGCCGCTCTCGGCCCTCGCCATGGCGGCGCTGGCCGAGCGGGCGGGCGTGCCGGCCGGGCTCTTCAGCGTGATCACCTCCACCTCCAGTTCGACCATCGGCAAGATCTTCTGCTCGCATCCGAAGGTGCGGAAGCTCACCTTCACCGGCTCCACCGAGGTCGGGCGCATCCTGCTCGCACAAGGCGCGCAGCAGGTTCTGAAGATGTCGATGGAGCTTGGCGGCAACGCGCCCTTCATCGTCTTCGACGACGCCGACATCGACGCGGCGGTCGAGGGCGCGATGATCTCGAAGTACCGCAACAACGGCCAGACCTGCGTCTGCGCGAACCGCATCTACGTCCAGGCCGGTGTCTACGACGCCTTCGCCGAGAAATTGGCGGCGAAGGCCGCGGCGATGAAGGTCGGCGACGGGTTCGAGCCCGGCGTGACGGCCGGGCCGCTCATCACGCCGAAGGCGGTCGAGAAGGTCGAATCGCATATCTCCGACGCGCTCTCCAAGGGGGCGAAGGTGCTGACCGGCGGCAAGCGGCACGAACTCGGCGGCTCGTTCTTCCAGCCGACCGTGCTGACCGGGATCACGCGGGACATGCTGGTCGCCAATGACGAGACCTTCGGCCCGGTCGCGCCGCTCTTCCGTTTCGAGGACGAGGCCGATGTGATCGAACAGGCGAACGACACGATCTTCGGCCTCGCCTCCTATTTCTACGCCCGTGACCTCGGGAGGGTCTGGCGCGTGGCGGAGGCGCTGGAATACGGCATGGTCGGGATCAACACCGGGCTCATCTCGACCGAGGTCGCGCCCTTCGGCGGGGTGAAACAGTCCGGCCTCGGGCGCGAGGGCTCGCGTCACGGGATCGAGGACTACATGGAGATCAAGTATCTCTGCATGGGGATCTGATCCCGGCGAGGCCCCGCGGGGCGGACAGGTGTCCGCCTTACCCCCGGAGCGCCATCATGTGGTTGTCCCAGGACCGGCCCACCTCGGCGGTGACGATGCCGCGCGGCTCCGGCCCGCCCCTGTCGAGCATGAGCCAGTCCCCCGTCCCGGTATTCGCGACGAACCCGCCCGCCGCCGGCGCGAGGCCGCAGACATCGGCCCGGCGGCAGCGCCAGGCGTGGGCGCCGGTATCGGCCTCGAACGCGTCGATGAGCCCGCCGATCGGCGACGAGATCGCGACGCGCCGCCCGTCTCCCGAGAAGGCGACGCTCCCGGCATAGCCCTTGAGCGCGAACTGCGCCTCGGCGCCGGCGGAGACGAGCTTCGGCGCCGCCTCCCCGCGCCGGTGCAACCCGAGCAGCGCGGGAGCCTCCGTTTCCGCCCCGTGCCACTGCATCGCGAAGGCGAGGAGCCCGTCCGGCCTGACCGCGAGATGGCGGATCGAGTTGCGCCGAAAAGGGCCGCTGAGTTCGACCACCTGCGTGATCTCGCGCGCCGCGGGATCGAGATAGGCGAGGTTCGGGGCCATCTCGCTGAGCGCGATCGGATCGGGCCGCCCGTCCGGGCCATTCTCCAGTGCGCCGTTGGCAACCGCGAGTCCGCCACCCGGCAGCATCAGGATCTCGTGCGGCCCCATGCCACCGGACGGCATTTCGCCCGCCCGCCGGAACCCCGCGGCGATGTCCCAGATGCCGATCCGTCCTTCGCCGGTCTCGGCCTCGGCCTCGCTCGTGTAGAGCAGGCGGCCGTCCGGGGAATAGGCGCCGTGCCCGCAGAAGACACGGCCCTCCGCCGCGGCCAGCTCGTTGAGCACCCGCCCCGTCCCGCAGTCGAGCACGACGGCGTAGGTCCCCGGCCGCCGCGCGAAAACCACCGCCTGCGCGAGCCGGGGATGGATCGCGGAGGAATGCGCCCGGTCGGGCAGATCGACCGAGAAGAGATCCGCCCCCTCGGCATCGACGCCGTAGAGCGCGAACCGCCCGTCCGGCCGGCGCGCTGCGGCGAGCCAGGCGGGCGCCCCGAGATCGGCCCAGGCGAGGGTCGGCACCACGGCCCCGGCGCCCGCCGCGCCGAGGTAGCGCAGGAATCCACGCCGCGTGGTCATCTCGCCTCCCTTGTACCCAACCTCACCCCCCATCGCCGTCGAGCGCGTTGAAGCCCTGCGAGACGCCGAGGACCGGGCCGACGTATTGCAGGATCGCCGTGGAGACCGCCGCGATCGCCTGCTGGTCCTGTTCGAGACGCAGGCGCCCGGAGGGCGTTTCCACCTCCTCGAACCGCGGCGTCAGCTTCCGCGCCAGGCGGAGCGCGCGGGCGGTCGCGAGATCGAGCCTTTCCGGCGTCTCCGCCCCCTCGGGCAGCGTGGCCGCGCCATCGGCCAGAATCTCGGCGAGTTCGGTCAGCGCCTCGAGCGACAGGACGAGGTTGCGCTGGGGCCGGCCCGAGCGGCGGGCCTCGGCGCGAAGCGGCGTCGGCGCCTCGAACGTGCCCATCGGCCGGCCGAGACGCTGGTCCTTGTTCGCCTCCAGCCCGGTCATCAGCGCCGTGAAGAGCGCGACCGTGGTCTCACGCGGGGCGAGATAGACCGTGTTGCCCTCCGCCCCGGCACTGAGGAACAACTCGCCATAGGGCCCGGCCCATTCCGCCTCGAAGTCCCGCGCGATCCGGGCGATGTCACCGGTGATCGCCTGAATGAGCGCGCAGCCATAGGGCGTGGCCACACCGGCCGCGGCCGGGTCATAGAGCAGGTAGTCGAGCGCGAAGAAGCCGCGGACGGCGATCGACTGACTGGCGATCCCCTCCGCCGTCACGACGCCCGCGTCCTGCTTTTTCAGGAGCGCGTTCAGCCCCGCCGGCGTCCGTCCCTTCGTGTCTGGCCAGAAGGCGAGCGCATAGACCCGGTCCTCGACCTCGGTCGGGCCGAAGCGGAGGTGCTGGACCCCCATCCAGGCGTCGAAGGCCGTCTGATAGGCGTCGCGGAGCGCGGTATCCCCCGGCGCGCAATACTCCCGCGCCGTCTCGCCCAGCGCGGTGGCGGCGGCGTCGAAAGCCTCGAAGCGGGGCAGCACATGCGCGTCATAGGCCCGCCGTGCGAGCGCCGCGTGATCCTGCGCCGCCGCCGCGAGGGGCGCCGCGCATACAACCGCCGCTCCGAGCGCCAGTCCGATCCAGAACCGCATCACAAGCTCTCCACGAATGCGATCAGCGCGGCGCGATCCTCGGGGCTGAGCCCGATTACCCGCTCCCGCGCCGCCGCGGCCTCTCCGCCATGCCAGAGCACCGCCTCCAACACGTTGCGCGCCCGCCCGTCGTGCAGGAGCGCGACCTCGCCGCTCACGATCTCCGTCAGGCCGATCCCCCAGAGCGGCGCGGTCCGCCACTCGGCCCCCGTCGCCCGCGCCTCGGGCTTCCCGTCGTCGAGATCCGGCCCCATGTCGTGCAGCAGCATGTCGGTATAGGGCCAGATCAGCTGGAAGCTCTGCTCCGGCTGGTCGCTCAGCCGCGCCGTCACATGCGAGGGCACGTGGCAGGCGGCGCAGCCGGCCGCGTGGAACATCTCGCGGCCCCGGAGCACTTCAGGATCATCCGCGTTCCGCCGTCCGGGCACCGCGAGGTTGCGGCTGTAGAAGACCACCATGTCGAAGGCCTCGGCCTCGATCTCCGTCTCGCCCCCGACCGCCCCCATCGGCGCGGTCCGGCAGGTCTCCTCGCCGGCGGTGCAATCGCCCCAGGCCGCGGGCTGCGTCGGCGAGGAGATGCCGAGGTCGTTCGAGAAGGCGACCGCGCTCTGCGCCGCGACGGTCGGCTGCCCGGCCTTCCAGCCGAAACGCCCGAGCGCCGGCCCGCCGGTCTCCCGCGACCAGACCACGTTGGGCCGTCCCGAGATCCCGTCGCCATCGGCGTCCTCGGGATCGGCGAGCGAGAGGATGCGCTCGGCGGGCACGGCTTCGAGCAGCCCGACGCCGATCATCGGCGGCGCGATCCGCGCCGAGATCCGGGTCTCCGGATCGAGCGGGCCATAGGCGAAGTCCCGGATGGAAAAGCTCGGCCTCCGCAGCGCCACCGTCTCGCCGCCGGCCAGTTCCACCGGCACTTCCTCGTATTCGAGCACCACCTGCCCCTCCGGCGCGAGCCCGGGGGCGGCGAAGTCCTGGATCTGGTGGCCGTAGACCGGATCGGGCTCCATCGGCAGGTAGTCCGGTATCTCGGGCATCTCCGGCCCGCCGGGCCGGCCGAGCTGCAGCAGGAGCGAGACCGCGTCGTCGTCCGGAAGGCCCGAAGGCGGGTGGCCGCGGCCGTCCATCAGGTGGCACCGCTGGCAGGACCGCGCGTTGTAGAGCGGCCCAAGCCCGTCCGAGCCGAGCGTCGAGGAGGGCGCGGTGACCCAGAGCTTCTGGAAGAAGCCGTTGCCGACGAAAAAGTCCGCCCGCTTCTCGAAATCCATGTTGCCGGAAGGATGGCTGAACGCCTGCCGGTTCAAGGCGCGCGGCTTGGCCGTCGCCGCGCCACCCGGCAGCGCCTCGAAGGCGAGGGGCGGCGGCAGGGCCAGAGGGTCGAGCGGCGCGAGCACCTTGCCGATCCGCGCCGCCTCGGCCTCGGTCCTCGGCACAACGGAGAGGTGGTCGTCGCGAAGCTCCGGCAGCTCCGCCGCCCCGGTAATGCCTCCGGCATTCTCCCCGGCGATCCCCCCCGTGACCCCACCGGCGATCGCCGCCGTGATCAGGCCGGTGGCGGCGAGGCCGAGGCCCGCCGCCACTATGCGCCACATCGCATCATCCTACTGGAAGACGGCGCTCGGGTTGTCGAGGCTGTCGGACCCTTCGAAGGCGATCTGATCGAGCTTCAGCGCCGAGACCGCGCGTTCGATCTCCCGCGTCTGAGCGACGAGCGCGTCGACGGCGCGCTGCACCACGGCGCCTCCGACCTGGTTGTCCGCGGCCAGCATCTGATCATAGGCGGNTCTGATCGAGCTTCAGCGCCGAGACCGCGCGTTCGATCTCCCGCGTCTGAGCGACGAGCGCGTCGACGGCGCGCTGCACCACGGCGCCTCCGACCTGGTTGTCCGCGGCCAGCATCTGATCATAGGCGGTGCCGGATTCCGCCACGGTCTTCAACTCGCCGAGCCGCGCGACCGAGGCATTGATCGCAGCGGTCAGATCGGTGTCCACCGCCGGATCGGCCGCCTTCACGAGATCGGAGAGCGAGGCGCCCTCGATCACCCGCCCGTCGACCCCGACATACTGGCCGGAATAGACGTTCCGGATGCCAAGCCCGTCGTAATAGTGGCTGTTATGCGTGTTGTCGGAGAAGCAGTCGTGCTCCTCCTCGGGATCGTTCAGCATCAGGCCGAGCCGCATCCGCTCACCCGCCTGTTCGCCGTAGGAGAGGCTCCCCATGCCGGTCAGCATCGCAACCACGCCCTGATCCGGGTTCGCCGTCACCGCCTGGCGCGCCTCGCCTTCCGCGCCCCATTGCGCCGCCATCCATTCGAGGTCGCTGACGAGCAGATCCGTGGCGGCGGTCAGGTACTGGCCGCGGCGGTCGCAATTGCCGTTGGTGCAGGCCTCGCCGGCGGCGAAGTCGGTCCAGGGCCGGACGCCCGCGCCCGCCTCGGTGCCGTTCAGGTCCTGACCCCAGAGCAGGAATTCGATCGCGTGATAGCCGGTCGCGACATTGGTCTCGATGGCGCCCGCTTCCTGCAGGCTCTCCTCCAGAAGCGCGGGCGTGATCGTCGCGGCGTCGATCTCCTCACCACCGATCTGGAGCGCGGGATTCGCGATCACATTCAAGGCCGCCATCGGGTTTTCGTCGGTCGCGCCGCCATAGGTCGGATCAACATAGTCGATCAGCCCCTCGTCGAGCGGCCAGGCGTTCACCTTGCCCTCCCAGTCGTCGACGATCGCATTGCCGAAACGGTAGACTTCGGTCTGCTGATAGGGCACGCGGGCCTGGACCCACGCCGCCTTGGCCGTCGCGAGCGTTTCGGCGGACGGGGTATCGACCAGCGCCTTGACCGCCTCCTGGAGACGCTTCGCCGTCGTCGCGCTGTCCGAGTACCCGGCCTCGGCGATATCGGCGTAGGTCGCCACGACCGCCGCCTTGTCCTGCGCGAAGCCCGGCGTGGCCAGAACCCCCGCCGCCAGAGTTGCCATCAGAACCCGCATTCGATCCCTCCCCATGCGCGATCGCCGGCCCTCGCGGGGGCGGCGGTTCCATCGGCGTTCAACACCCGATGGCTGAAATCCGCACAATGCCTGACTCTTCCGGTCAGCTAAGTCAATCCCAATGAAGTTTGTCGGGATTGCGGGCCCTTTTTGTCGCGGGGGTTCGGCGATTTCTCTGGGAACAGCCCGCCCGATGCCGCAGTCTGGATCTCGGCTCGGGACATGCGCCCGGCCGCCTGGGTGAACAATTACGGAGTGATGCCAGATGGCTGACACGGACAAATCATCGGATCGGACCGCCTCGCTGCAGGCTCGGATCGATGCCGCGCGTCAGCGGCTCGCCGACAGCGAGAAGATGGAATGGGCCGAGATCGGGTCGATTCTCCATGATCTGTCGGAGGATATCGAAGAGGCCCGAGGCCACCCCCCCGAGAAACGCGACGAAGTCCATGATCGCGCGCACAGGAAGCTCGACGAAATCGAGGAGAAGCTCGGCGGCGCCTGAGGCCGCACGCGGGGCGCGGCGCTCATGATCGTGGCGGGGGATGGTTGCAAACCGCTCGCCCTGCCGCGAATTCATGCAGTTCGCGCGCGTGCGCCCCGCCGGTGAGCAATTCCGCGGGCGATCACGCTTGACCCGACGCGCACAGGGCAAGCGAGGTGGAACCGGCCCGCGGCGAGAACGTTTCCCCGGCGCTGTTTCACATCGAGAACGAGGTTCGTCATTCCATGCCCGAGACCATCCGCGTCGCGCCCGGCCTGCCCTATCCTCTTGGTGCGACCTGGGACGGGATCGGCGTGAACGTCGCCGTATTCTCCGCCCATGCCACGAAGATCGAACTCTGTCTCTTCGATGTCGACGGCAAGCGCGAGACGGCGCGGATTCCGCTTCCCGAGTTCACTCATGAGGTCTGGCACGGCTATTTCCCCGACCTCCGGCCGGGCCAGCTCTACGGGCTTCGCGTCCACGGCCCCTATGCCCCGGAAGCGGGGCACCGGTTCAATCCGCACAAGCTCCTGCTCGATCCTTACGCGAAGCAGATCCAGGGCCAGATCCGCTGGCACGATTCCCTCTACGGCTACCGGATCGGCCATTCGAAACAGGATCTTTCCTTCGACCGGCGCGACAGCGCGCGCGCGATGCCGAAATGCCAGATCATCGATCCAGCCCACACCTGGGGCATGGACAAGCGGCCGAGGCGCCCATGGTCGGAAACGATCGTCTACGAGGCGCATGTCAAGGGCATCACCGCGCGCAAGCCCGACGTTCCGGAGGAGTTGCGCGGCACCTTCGCCGCCCTCGCGACGCCGGGCGTGATCGAACATCTCGCCACCCTCGGCGTGACGGCGATCGAGCTTCTGCCGATCCATGCCTTCTTCGACGACCGCTATCTGACCGAGACCGGGCTACGCAACTACTGGGGCTATTCCACGCTCGGCTTCTTCGCGCCCGCGCCGCGCTACATCGCGCACGGCCACGACCTGCACGATTTCAAGCTCATGGTGCAAAGGCTCCACGACGCCGGGATCGAGGTCATCATGGATGTGGTCTACAACCACACCGCCGAGGGCAGCCATCTCGGGCCGACGCTGAGCTTCCGGGGCATCGACAACCTCAGCTACTACGTGCCGGCCGACGACCCGCGCTACATCTTCGACACGACCGGCGTCGGCAACAATCTCAACGTCCGGCACCCGCGCGTGCTGCAGATGGTGATGGATTCGCTGCGCTACTGGGTCGAGGATTGCCATATCGACGGCTTCCGCTTCGATCTCGCCGTGACGCTGTCGCGCGACCGCGACCGGTTCGATCCAAACAGCCCCTTCCTCGACGCGGTGGCGCAGGACCCGGTGCTCGCGCATGTGAAGCTGATCTCGGAAAGCTGGGATGTAGGGCCGAACGGCTATCAGGTCGGCGGCTTCCCCCCCGGCTGGGCCGAATGGAACGGGCGGTTCCGCGACGACATGCGCGGCTTCGTGAAGGGCGATCCGGGCGCGATCCCGGCCTTCGCCACGCATCTGCTGGGCTCGGCCGACATCTTCGACCGCCGCGGGCGCCGACCCTGGTCCTCGGTCAACTTCATGACCGCGCATGACGGTTTCACGCTCATGGACCTCTACAGCTACAACGAGAAGCACAACGAGGCGAACGGCGAAGGCAACCGCGACGGCCACAACGACAACCGCTCCTGGAACTGCGGCGTCGAAGGGCCGACCGACGACCCGGCGATCATCGCGCTGCGCGACAGGATGCGGCGGATGGCGATCTCGGCGCTCATCATCTCCAACGGCACGCCGATGATCCTGATGGGCGACGAGATCGGCCATTCGCAGCAGGGCAACAACAACGCCTACTGCCAGGATAGCGAGCTGACCTGGATGGCCTGGGAACTCGACGAACGGGCGATGGCCTTCAAGGAATTCGTCGCGGGCGCGATCCGGCTTCGGCGGGAACTCCCGCCCCTCCGCTCCGACCGCTACCTCCACGGCGATCCGGTCTGCGAGGGCGGCCCGCCCGACGTGCGCTGGCTCCGCCGCGACGGCGCCGACACGACGCAGGCCGACTGGGCCAACGCGGAGGATCGCGATGTCGCGGTCGTGCTGCGCGACACCGAGACCGCGGTCTTCATCATCGCCAATTCTTCTGACCAGGAGATCTCCGTGGTCGCGCCCGAGGCTGGGCAGGACCGGAAATGGCGCCTCCGGCTCGACAGCGGGACGTGCAAGATCGACCCCGAGGTGAAGCGCATCGTCGCGGGCGAGACCATCCCGATGCCGGGCCGCGCCATCCTGCTCTTCTCCGCCGTCTGATCGACGCTGCCTGACCACACGCCCGTCTCGCAGCAGCGACGAATGCCAGTGTGCCGGTGCACGGGAAACGCCGAAGCAGCCGAGATCGCACCCTCGATGATCAAGGTTCGATTCTCGGTGCTGCGGTCATGGACGGAAGGAGATGAGTGGCGTGGAGAAACGCCATCCTCCGACTTTTGTCGTCGCATGAAAGCTGACGAACCTCGGACTCGGGATCAATCAACTCCCGCATCCGACCGCCGAGGTGACCCATCTGGACGCCCGCAATAACCCTCCCCTTTGAAGGGCGGTCGTGATTCACTGGCTCCGTCGAGATCGGAGGGGTGAGATGGAGCAGCGTTCCCTGTTGGGGTTGTCGGAGCACCTCGAGAAGCTGAGCGCGCACGGTGACCCGCTGGAGGTGCTCGCCGCGACGGTCGATTTCGAATATTTCCGGGGCTGGCTGGTTGAGGGTCTCGGCTACG